>WRFJ01000021.1 GCA_009778865.1 Chloroflexota bacterium
CATCTACAAGAGGTCTATGCCGAGATTTTGTCCGCACCCTCACTCGTGTATTTTCGCCGCAGACTAGCAAATGAAAACGCTAAAACAGTTAATATTACCCCCTGAAGATACAAACAAAAAGCCTCTTAATGTTTATAAACCAACAGACTAACACCAGTTCCATCTAAGAAACCTCTCTTTGGCTATTATTAGGAGGTATGGTCGGTGCTATAATAGCTACAGTATATGCTTTCTTTGTTTTTGGAGGTTAAAATGACTGTTCGCGAATATATTGTAATAGACCCTAAGCTTCCGCAGGGAGTAAGGGAAGCCACTCCAGAAGACATCTCAAGAGGTGTTAAAGGTTTAGTACCTGCCAAACAATACCAAAGATTAGTTAATACTGAAGACGTAATACCCGGATGTATTGCCGAGTTTCAAAGGGATTTTGCCTTCTGGACAGTACCTGGCTTCTTAGGCCGGATCATGAAGCTTTTTAACCGCAAGTGGGACGGATACGGTTGGCATGTCGGTGTGGTTACACAGGTAGAACGAGGAAGTAAAGCAATAAAAGTCTTAGAAGCTCAACCCCTCGGAGCCAGAGAAGTCAGAATAGAAAACTTCTATGATAAAAAGGCTAGAAATTATCGCTTCTGGGACCTTTTAGGTAGAGAGCTGGAAAAAAATGAAGTGCGGGCAATTATTGCTAAATATGAGGGTGCATCATATGATTTTCAAGCTTATTTCTGGACAGCACTGGCCATGATTTTTGGCTTAAGCCGTAAAGACAACGGCAAGTATATGTGTTGGGAATTAGTTTATCATATTTACCGCGATCTTGATGCTCCAATCGCCGGCGGCGATAAAGACAGACCGATTCTTACCGAACTTAATATGGCTTGCAGGGGACTATTACAGCTTTCTGACAAGGAACATGCCAGACACAACCATTGGTATAAAACTCGCATCAAAGAAGTGGCGATCTCACCTTAACATTATTTTATGTAGTGATTTAATAAAGAAAGTAGTATGGTACTGATGCAGACATTACCGCGTTGATAAAACCTGTTGCTAATGGCCACTATGAGATCACATTCTGGTATGTAGGCAACACAGGCAAGTCTATAAAAGACACAGAAGAAGGGCAAGCATATCTCAAAATTGCTGTGCTTCTTGTTAATAGGACAATAAAATAATAAAAAGTGCCACTCGCCATATAACGGCGAGTGGCACTTTTATACCACCAAAGAGCAATATGCGTTGTGGTACTCCATAGGTGTCATAATTGCCATCTCTCGTTGTACTCGCTGGTAATTGTAGCAACGGATATATTTAGAAGTGGCCTTGGTAAGTTCTTTTCTGGTAGTGGAATTCCATGCTGAAAAAGTCTGACCCATAATGGCCAGCTTGGCAATGGCACTAATATCAACAGAACACCCCATACAATTCTTTTCCTTAATTACAACATTCAAAGACGGGGAATTCATAAAACGAGGGGAACTTTTAGCCCCCAGATTTTTTGGGCCTGAGGACTAGTGCAGCTTAATTATAGTTTTAAGCAACAAAAGTAGGAACATCAATCTTAGGAGCGTTGTTAGTAATAGTAGAAAAATGAATGTCAAGTTCAAAGAACATGCTATGACTACCCCATTGGCCGATAGTATATCTTATCCAATTAATATATAGATTATATTCAATTTTAACAATATCTATATCGTTTGCGAGATTATTAGAGTTGACTTCTCCTATTGGTATACTAACAAATGCAGATTTACCGCTACCTATGAATTTTACGCCATCCCACATTAATTGAGGCAATGTGAAAAGAGTGTTTGGATGCTTAAATAGTCTTTCATTGCCGTCAGAATCTTTAGTGTACACAGTACTTGTTAAGTAGTATTGTATAGAGCTAATGGTTTTTTTGCTGTTGTTAGTAATTTGTATGTCCAGATAAGCCAGTATTTTGTTATCTTTTTGCTCAAGACGCGTATTGGTTGTTATTGATATAGGCAGCTTGGCATAATCAGCAATATAGTCATCGTTTTGCACAGGAAAAGAATTTAGGCAATATGACACTGACATAACAGCCACCACAACGAGTACTACTAATACACTTGCTGATATAATTATTAGTTTCTTCTTTAAAGTCATGTAATTCTTCTATAATTATTGTCAATTCTACTTATAATACTTTCCAATAAAGCGAACTCCTCGCTTTAGTCACCACCACATCTTTCGTAAACAACTTTCTTAAAGTATAAATTCTTATCAGAAAGCCCCTAAATATGACTAACCGCTTTCTCATGCGCATGAGAGGGTTCATCATAATATAGTCGGTACTAAATTCTAAAAATGGCTGAATTCCACTCCTAAAAAGTTTAAACGCGTCTAAACCCCATATATCTCTTTATTTATTGTCTGACAAAATCTTACAACGTCAATAGCATCTTGAGGATGATATAACACTATTGAAGAGTTTTTGGTAAATCACTGATTTCGTTGAAAACTGCTCTATTACTATATCCATCACATTATCCTTTTCCTATTATAGTCGATAAGGATTTATGATAACAGAGTCAGTAATCCAACCAACATTATTGCTTGGCATAGAAATTTTCTTTCTATAGCATATACTATCAAAAACCTACTGAACTAATCTCAACGTAAACCAAACTAAATTTCTTTTTTCTTAAGTAGTGAAATAGAGTATGCAATAAAAACAAACAAACAAACAACTGCCGTTATTAACGGCAAGACAGATACTTCCTGAGAACCCTGTATAATGCTGTGTGACCAAGTGCTCATTCTAAAAGGTGAAATCTCGCCTATAAAAGGAATGAAAGAAATAATATAGAGAGCAAACATTACGCCAGCAGAAGTACCACCAGCTGCCATCTGACTTTTAAATATGGTGGAAAATAAAAGAGTGAGAGCCACACAAAAAGCAAGCAGTAAAAGCATGGGTAGTAAAGATGCTACAAAATCAACTATATCTAAATCGCCGATAGCTGCCACTGTATAAAAATAGCATATAAAAGCCGAGATAGTGGCGGTGATAATGAAAACCGATAAGTAAACTAAATATTTGGATAAAATATAAGCCAATCTCCCTACAGGTTTGACTAAAGTAGTAGCGGTGATACCGTCGCTTAGTTCTTTGGCTACTACGCCCATCACCAAAAAAGCTGGTGCAAAAATAGCCACTAGAATAATATAATCCAAAAATGAAATTATAGTATCAGCAGCTGTAGGTTCCCAACCAAACTCCGACGGATCAATACCAGACATCTCCAAAAAATCGCCCATATATTGCATTATAAAAGGTGTTAGAATGCTGAAAAATAGGAAAATGCCGGCGATGATAAATATTTTATTGGTAGCCCAGCTTTCCCAAACTTCTTTTTTAAATAAAATCTTAAAACCTTGCATTTTTAGCCCCCGTAAGTTGCATAAATATATCCTCTAAAGAAGGTTGTACTATTTCGTAGCGTGTAAGAGTAAAACCGCGCTGAGTAGCTATTTGCGGCAGTTCGTTTTTAGCTTTAGTTTCATCGGCGGCATGCACCAGTAAAGTAAGTACTTCTTCTTCATTTTTACCAACATGAGCTTCTACGCACCAAGGTTGTCCTTGGATTTGTGCCAGTAGCGGAGTAGGATCTTGATCAAAACGTAAAAGAAAACGATTTTGCGCATATTGCTTTTTAAGATCGTTTACACTTTGCGAAACTATCAAGTTACCCTCAGAAATAATACCCACTTTATCACAGACTCTCTCTACATCGGATAAAATATGAGTAGAAAGAAAAATAGTTTTGCTTTCTCTAAGATCTTGGATTATTTCCAATACAGCCAAACGCCCGTTGGGATCTAAAGCTGATACCGGCTCATCCAAAAAAAGTACTTTGGGATCACCTATAAGGGCCGCTGCCAAACCCAAACGCTGTTTCATGCCTCGCGAATACCCGCCAGTTTTACGATTAGCAGCATCGTTTAGACCTGTGCGTTCAAGTTGCTCGTAAGCACGTTTTTGGGCATCGTCATAGCTAAAGCCAAATAATTCGCCGCATAAAACAAGGTACTGCAAGCCGGTCATATATTTATGAAAAGCCGGCACATCCGGCAAATAACCAATTAGGCGTCGAGTTTGTAAGCTGCGATCGGCACTATCTACACCGTAAATATATGAATGACCAGTACTGGGTTGTGATAAACCAATTAGAAGTTTAATAGTGGTAGTTTTGCCGCTGCCATTGGGACCTAAAAAGCCATAAACAGAGTTCGGCTCAATTTGCAGATTTAAATCCTTAAGAGCAGTAAAAGCACCGAAATTTTTACCTAAACCAATGGTCTGAATAGCCAGATCAGTTCTTTGCATTATGCATATCCTCCGCAACGCGTCCGACAAAATAGTAAATCGCCGGACCTAAAATAACTATGATTACTGCTGCAATAATCCATGGCAATTTGTGACCGCCAGCCACTTTTTTCCTTTGGAAAATATTAACAATAACTAAAGCTGCAGCAGTTGCATGAACAATCAAAACCGGTAACAAATAGGGCATTGCATCATTCAAACCGGAAAACACATTTACCTCCTTTTTCTTCCGTATATAAAATAAATAAGAGAACCGATAATACCGATAAATATCACTATAAAAAGCCAAAGGACTTTATTATCGCCGAACACACAATCTCTTTGACGTATATCTTTAGCCGCTGCCATCGCTAAAATAATATGAGTAACCAGCAAAACTACTAATATAGTCAGCATCAATACAGTCTCGGTTAGCATATTAATATTGTTTCCCTCGTAAAATTATTTACTGATATTATCTATTTTTTCGGCCATTTGGTTCATGATACGCAACTGTTTTTGCACTTCTGACATACCAGCAGAGGTCATTACACCAAAACCGTTTTGTTCGGGATTACCCAAAAGGATTAATGTATCGCCTTCTTGTATATTATACTGTTTGCGAAACTTAACCGGGATAACAATCTGCCCGTGGGCATTAATAACCGCTGAACTAAAAAGGAATTCGTTATTTTCGCCTAGATTTATTCCGACCTCCATAACATGCATCTCCCTAAACATTTCGTAAATTTATTAAAAATATTAATTATATTAATTATAGTGTTGTTCGTATGCCAACGCAATATTTTTATTGAATTTTAGGATTAAAAGATAAAGATCTATACGAAAAAGTTTTTTTCCAGTACAATAAATATATTCATGCAAACGAGAGCCAAAAGAGGTCTTTTATATGTATACTGCCCCCAGAGGAACGCAAGATATACTACCAATTGAACAAAAATACTGGCACTATGTGATATCTAAAGCAGAAGATATCGCCAAAAGATACGGCTTTGCCCGCATAGACACCCCTCTGTTTGAAGAAACCGCTCTCTTTCACCGCAGTGTAGGTGAGGTTACTGACATTGTAGAAAAAGAAACCTATGATTTTAAAGATAAGGGCGGTGGATATTTGACACTAAGGCCGGAAGGTACGGCACCAGTAGCTCGTGCTTATATTGAACATGGTCTTTTTAATGAACCTAAGCCATTAAAGTTATACTATATAGCTCCAGCTTTTCGCTACGACCGACCACAAAAAGGACGTTTTCGTCAGCATTATCAGTTCGGTGGTGAGATTTTAGGTGATGCTCATCCTTTGGCAGACGGCGAAACAATATCCATGTTATGGCAACTTTATCAAGAACTGGCTTTAAAGAATATAGTTTTTATTATAAACAGTATTGGCTGCGCTCAATGTCGACCGTTTTATTTAAAAGCTCTAAAAGACTACTATACTAAAAATATAGATGGTATGTGTCCGGATTGCAAATGCCGTTTTGAGAAAAATATTCTTAGGCTCCTAGACTGCAAAGAAGAAAAATGCGCTTCTGTAGCTCAAAAAGCTCCGCGTAGTACAGATTATCTATGTCTTGAATGCCAAACTCACCATAACACTCTAAAAGCCTATTTGGCAGACTTAAAAATCAGTTTTCGAGAGAACCACCGTTTGGTGCGTGGTTTAGATTATTATAACCGCACAGTTTTTGAAGCAGTACCACAAGACAGTAGTGGCCAGCAATCATCAATAGGCGGTGGTGGACGATATGATAATTTAGTTGAGCAGCTTGGTGGGCCGCCTACGCCAGCTTTAGGCTTTGGCACAGGCTTGGAGCGTATTATTTTAAACTTAAAAGAACAAAGAGTGGCGATATTTGAGATATCTCATATTGATGTCTATATAGCTATTATGGGTAGTGATGGGCGGCAACAAGGGTTACTTTTAGCAACTAATTTACGGCAGCAAGGTTATCGTGTTTTGTTGGGTAGTGGTGAGAAAAGTCTTAAAGCGCAAATGAAGCAAGCGGACAAGAGCGGTGCTAAATGGGCTTTAATTATTGGCGAAGAAGAAGCGCAGCAGAAAACAGTTATTTTGAAAGCTCTACAAAACCAACAGGAACAGCAAAACTTAGAACAAAAAGCTTTGGGCAACAACCCTACTAAATATTTAGACAAACCTTCGTAGTCAAAAAACAATCTGAAATTTTATACCAGAACACTACCTATAAAATCAGCAGCTCCGTTTAAAAATTCGTGCGCTGTCATTGTTTTTTTGCCTTCTAACTGCACTTGTAAAGGAACTAGCAAGCCACGTTCGCAGACTATGGCAAAGTCCTTACCGTAAGGCACCACTGTGCCTATATTATAATCTGAAAAGTCGTCATTATAAGATGCAGTATTTATCTTTAATGTTTTACCATTAAAATGAGTATAGGCTGATGGCCAAGGGTTAAAAGCCATTACCTTACGTTTTAATTCATAGGCACTTTTGCTAAAATCCAAAAGACCGCTTTCTTTATCAAATTTTTTACTCATAGTGACCAGATTTTCATCTTGCGGCAATGGACATATTCGCCCCTGCTGCAGCCCATCTAACACAGAGCACAGCAGATCACCGGATAACTTAGCTAATGTATCGGTCAAAGTAGCAGTTGTATCATTGTCTGAAATCTCTACGGTAGCTTGGCCAAACAGCGCACCACTGTCTATACCGCTATCCATATGCATTACCGAGACACCCGTAATGCTGTCTCCATTTAAAATAGCCGAAGCTACCGGTGAAGCACCACGCCATAATGGTAAAAGCGAGGGATGGATATTAATACAGCCATATTTAGGCATATAAAGCACTTCGGGCGGTAAAATAAGCCCGTAGGCAAAAACTACGATGATATCGACAGTAAAAGAAGCCAGTAGAGCTTGTGTAGCGGCATCACGTAAAGTCTTGGGAGTGTAAACAGCTATATCTTGTTTTAAAGCAAAATCTTTAACTGGTGAAAATATTGTTTTTTGCCCACGCCCTTGTGGCTTATCTTCTTTACTGAAAACCGCCATTACCTGATGGCCATTAGCTAAAAGATTTTTAAGGGGATATATAGCAAAATCTGGTGTTCCCATATAGATAATTTTCATATTTTTATTTTATCATTAAAATACTTTATAGCCATAATGAAAAATATTTTCATCTCAGCATAGCTGGTTTAAGGTAGATAACCCCCTTGAAGTTATACTGTCATGCTTGATACTATTAAAAGACTTAAGTCTCAAAGATAAAATATTATGACTATTGATACCAAAAATGCTAAAGATATATGGGCCGCTGCTTTGGGCCAAATACAGCTGTGCGTCAATAAGAATTCCTTTGATACCTGGTTTAAAGAAACACAGGGAATAACTGTTGGCAACGGCATTTTTACAATAGGCGTTGCCAATTCTTTTATTTTAGAAAATCTGCAAAAACATCAGCAGGTTTTAAGCGAAAGTGTATTGAGCCAAATTTTAAAAGAAAATGTGCATGCTAAGTTTGTTTTAAAAAGTGCAACCAATGTTATGTCTGTTGCCGTCAAAACTAAAGACGATGAATTTACATTTGAGCGTTTTATAGTGGGTGAACAGAACCGTCAAGCAGTAGCCACCGCTCTTTCTATCGCCTCGCATCCCGGTCAAAGCTACAACCCTTTTATAATATACGGTAAAGTGGGCTTAGGAAAGACTCATTTACTGCATGCTATAGATCATATGGCTAAGCAAGAAGGTTACAAAACAGTTTTTGTTACCAGTGAACGTTTTACAAACGAGTTTGTGGCTGCTTTGCGTGATAAAAAAACCGAAGAATTTAATCAAAAATATCGCTCGGTGGATATTTTATTGATAGACGATATTCAATTCATCGGTGGCAAAACGCAAACTGAAGACAATTTTTTCCATACTTTCAATGAACTGCGCTCAAGCGGTAAACAGTTGGTCATTACTTCAAACTGCCATCCGCGTGATATTGCCGAGGTGGATGCCCGTTTACGCTCGCGTTTTGAATGGGGACTCTCGGTGGAGATAATGCCTCCAGATGAAAAAAACCGTGCTAATATAATACGTGCTCTACTAATAGATAATAACTTATCGGTAGATGAGGAGGTGGTAAGTTATTTATCAGCTAAACCAGCAACCAGCGTGCGTGAACTGATAGGTAGTTTCAATAAAGTTACCGCTCATTGCCGGTTAAAACGCTGTCCTTTAAACATTAATAACGCTAAAACAGCCCTAGGGGAAACTATAAAAGCACGAATCTACGATACCACCGGTCAAAATTCAGACAGTATACGTATTTTGCAAATCATAGCTGAAATTTCAGGTGTAAGTATAGAAGATATACAAAGCTCCAAACGTAATAAAAATATTTCTTTTGCCCGTAGATGTGCCGTTTATTTTCTCAAGACCACTTTAAATATATCTCTTGCCGATATAGGAAAAATTATGGGCGGCAAAAGCCCATCTTCAATATCGCAAAATTTAGAAAAAACAAACCAAGAAATACAAAATAATATTTACACAAAACGAAAAATTACCGAAATAAGAAATAAGATTATTTAAATAATTAAAACAGAATATATCTCTTGCCTTAATTATTTTCTTCAATAACAGTTTGATAAATCATGGTTGTTTAAGTAATTTTTAAGTTTTATATGGCTATTTTAAATAAATTTCGTCTTATTTTAAGCAAAACAAAGTATTAATTTATAAAATAAGTCTAAATTTAAATATAAAAAATTAAAATATTTTATAAAATCAAATAACTTAAATTTATAATCTCTTATTATAATTACTTAATAAAACTAAGATTTATATTAAGTATTAGAAATATATAATATTAAAAGTATTTGAATTTTAAGAACATGGAATGCTAAAAGTATGTACGATAGAGCTAAAATAACTATTAAGAGTGGTGATGGCGGTAATGGTTCAGCCAGTTTCCGTCATGAAAAATTTGTGCCTTTAGGTGGTCCGGACGGTGGTGATGGCGGACGTGGAGGTAATATTATTTTCTGCGCTGATAATAATGTAACAGACTTACTAGCTTTTAAATACAAAAAGGACTTTAAGGCTGGATGCGGAGGTAATGGTTCTTCAGGGCGCTCCAGCGGTAAAAACGGTGCCGATATTATAATATCTATTCCAGTCGGTACAATCATTTTGCAGGAAAATACAGTTGGAGAAAAAGAATTCTTGGCCGATCTTGAACAGGCAGGCCAAGAATTCTTGGCAGCAATGGGTGGTAATGGTGGGCAAGGTAATCAACATTTTGCTACTTCCACCAATCAGGCGCCCAAATTAGCCCAAGCCGGTGCTTGCGGTGAAGGGAAAACGATATTTTTGGAACTTAAAATCTTAGCTGATGCTGCTATTATAGGTTTTCCTAACGCCGGTAAAAGCTCATTACTAAAAGCAGCAACCTCTGCCGAACCTAAGATCGCCGATTATCCTTTTACCACTCTTTCACCTAAATTGGGTGTAGTACAGAAAGATCACCGGCGTTTTGTGTTAGCTGAAATCCCTGGCCTGATAAAAGATGCCCACCAGGGCAAAGGCTTGGGATATGATTTTCTGCGTCATATCCAACGCAACCGCGTGTTGATACATTTAATAGATGCCGCTCAGGAAGACCCTTTAGGTACTATGATTGCTGTTAATAATGAACTAGCACTTTATGATGCCGATATTTTAAATAAACCGCAGATAACTGTATTGAATAAGGCTGATTTAATAAGTGATAAACGCCAAAAAGCAATTAGAAAGATTTTTAAAGAAGCCGGCGTAGATATTTATTTTATTTCTGCACAAAATGGGCAGGGTGTGTCAGAGTTAATGGTTGTTGTAGATAATTTTATTAAAGAACAATTTTACAAAGAAACACCGATGCTTACATCTGAAATCAAAATTTTACGTCCTTTAGAAAAAAAAGCTGATTTAATTACTTTGGAAGACGGCATATATATTATAAATAGCCCCAACCTTGAACGTTTTGTACGCGGCACTGATACCCAAGATGCTGAAGGTCGTCGGCAGTTACGTATGCTTATTATGCGTCGTCACATTTTAGATGCTTTGGCTGCTGCTGGTGCTGTAGAAGGCGACACTGTTAGGTGCGCATCTTTTTCATTTAGGCTATAATAATACAAAAATCAGGCCTTTAGGTTTAGAACGAGTTTTATGAAAAGAAAAATAGGCGTGCTGGGTGGCACTTTTGATCCTATACATAATGGTCATATCATGATCGCTCGTGAAGCACAAAAAAAATTAGGCCTAGAAAAGGTACTCTTTATGCCAGCCGGCAATC
>WRFJ01000022.1 GCA_009778865.1 Chloroflexota bacterium
CTTAGTATTACCTAGCCCACTTTTGTAAAATTTAGCTTTGATTAGCTTTACTTTAAAAAATGATTTTACGAACAGAGTTTACAAAGTAATACCTAGCCCACTTTTGTAAAATTTAGCTTTGATTAGCTTTACTTTAAAAAATGATTTTACGAACAGAGTTTACAAAGTAATTTTGTAAACTCTACGAATAAATTTTACAAATGCTCCTTAATCAGACTTTTGTAGGAAATATTGAAAGAAAGGAAATATGAACAATAAGAATACACAATCACGAAAATGGCTCCTAACCATAAACAACCCTCTTGAACATGGTTTAACTCATGATGCAATCATTAAACTTCTTAAAAAGTTCAAGAATTTAATTTACTATGTTGGTCAAGATGAAATAGGAACAGAAGAAAAAACACCGCATACCCACGTTTATTTTAAAACTAAAAACGGCGTTCTTTTCTCTACCGTTAAAAAACTCTTCCCAACAGCTCATATAGAACAAGCCAAAGGCAGTTCTCAGGATAACTATGATTACATAACTAAAACAGGTAAACATCAAAACACTGAGAAAGCCACTACTTCCCTTCCTGAAACATTCTTTAGCTTCGGTGACCTTCCAACAGAAGAACAAGGTAAGAGAACTGACCTTGAACAAATCACCTTAGACATTCAGAACGGCAAAACACCGGCAGAAATACTGCGCGATAATCCCCATAATATTAAATATGCAAATTTAATAACAAGAGCAAATGACGCTTTTATTCACGAAGAAGACCATAAAGCCAGAATTAAGTTTGAGCAATTTAGATATAAGCGACGTCCAAGCCTACATGTAATTTATATAGAAGGTGCACCCGGCATCGGCAAAACCAGAACAATTCTTGACCTCTACGGTGATAAGAATGTTTATTCTGTAAAGCAATACTCCAAATATCCTTTTGATACATATCGCGGTCAGAACATTATATTGTTTGATGATTTTGATTGTTCAAACTTTACTATTAATCAAATGCTTGAATTATTAGATATCTATTATCTTGAGTTACCAAACAGATACGAAAATAAGGTTGCTTGCTGGACAATAGTGTTCATAGTTTCAAATCTGCCGTTCTCTAGCCAATATTCTCATTTACCTGCTAATCATGAACATCGCATCGCTCTTGAAAGGCGCATACATAAATTTATTAAATTTGACCCTAATATGCACTATTATCTAGACGAACAAGACAGGCTCTGTTTTACAGAGCGTCAAATAAATGACGATGATTATTTGGTTAATGCTGCGCTTGCTATGGGGGCAAAGATAATAGGCCGGGATTTTAGAATTTGAAAATATATTTACTAACTAATAATCTCATTAAAAACGATTTTAAGAATATGCAAAAAATTTGACTAATTGTTATTTCTAGTGGAAAATGTAAGTATAATAATTTGCGTTTGAAGAGAGCTTTTGATAGTAAACATTCCATAAAGAATGAGATTGCGAAATCAAAGGCTTTTTTGTTGTTTGGAGAAAGGTATAGTGATAAAGCAATTACAAATCCCGTTATCTGCAAGTTTTAATGAAAATATACGCTTTGCTATAAATAAAAAAGTATTTGAACGACAAAGTATAGCACGGCCTTTTGTAAAATGGGCAGGCGGCAAATCTCAAATTTTAAATGATATTCGTCTTAAATATCCCACAGGTTTAGGGCAGACTATTACTAAATATGTCGAACCCTTTGTTGGTGGCGGTGCTGTCTTGTTTGATATTTTAAATCACTATAAATTATGCGAAGTATATATTAGTGATATTAATAGAGAACTTATTACAACTTATATTGCCATTAGTAAGCACTGTGCAGAATTGCTTGATATGTTAAAGAGTCTTGAAATAAAATTTCTAACAGCACACGAGCACATGCGTAAAGAAATATACTACGCAAATCGCGACCGTTTTAACGTTTTAAAAGCAACTAATAACGAATCTGTAGAGCTTGCTGCTCTATTTATTTTTTTGAATAGAACATGTTTTAATGGACTGTATCGAGTGAATTCTCATGGTGCGTTTAATGTTCCTCAAGGAAGTTATAAAAATCCAACGATTTGCGATGAAGCTAATTTATTAGCAGTATCAGAAAAATTGCAGAACGTAATAATTATATGCGCTGACTATAAGGAGTCGCGTCATTTTATTGACGAGAAAACGTTTGTATACTTTGACCCGCCATATCGTCCGCTGACTACGACGGCAAGTTTTACTTCTTACACCGAAGAAGGTTTTGGTGATAAAAAACAAGCAGAACTTGCACAATTTATTAGCGAAATGAGTGAGTATGGTGCACATATTGTTGCAAGCAACAGCGACCCTAAAAATATAGATAAAAACTATGATTTTTTTGACTGTCTATACTCGCAACATATAATAACAAGAATCAGCGCAAGCCGTGCTATAAACTCAAATGGTGCATCTCGTGGCAAGATTAGTGAGTTATTGATTTGTAACGCGTTAGGGGGAGTATAATGCGAAATTTTAATGAATGGCTTCTAAAATTTAAATCTAGCATTTCTGACTATAATTACTATGTTGATTTTGCCAAAATTCATCGCAATGTTGGTGCAGTCAAAGTGGAATTAAACATTTTAAATTCGCTTATCGGCTCAAAAAACATTGAGTCCGATTTTGAAGCCCTTACAACTCGTTATCCAGAAACAATAAAATGCATTCCAATACTTCTTGCCGTGCGTGGGAGCGAAATTTATGCTATTGACAGTGATGGTGAATTTATTTATTCTTTTCGTAATATGAACTACTCTTCGGAGCAGTATAAAGTTTTTATGCGAAAAACAGGGCTTTTTAATTTAATGGAAAAGCATATTATTGCTAATCTTATAGATTATGTTACTGGTGTGGAAACTGGGCTTGATAGCAATGGTCGGAAAAATCGCGGTGGTCATTTGATGGAAAATCTTGTTGAATCATATTTGCGAAAAGCTGGACTGATTTTAAATAACACATACTATAAGGAAATGACTATTGGAGCAATTGAATCAAATTGGAATGTTGATCTATCCATATTGTCTAATCAAGGCAAGGCGGTTAAACGCTTTGATTTTGTTGTCAAAACTTCGTCTATGATATATGGGATTGAAACGAACTTTTATACTGGCGGTGGCTCAAAATTAAACGAAACTGCACGTAGTTACAAGACAATTGCGCTGGAAGCTAAACAGATAGATGGATTTGAATTTGTTTGGTTTACTGACGGTCGTGGCTGGCAGTCAGCTCGGAATAATCTTGAAGAAACATTTGACGTTATGAAACATATTTATAGTATTGCCGACCTTGAAAATGGTATTGTAAACCAAATTTTCAAATAACAATTATAAAGTAAGACTAAACGTGTAAAATATATTTTTATTTTCATATTTTTGTTATTTGTACGTGAGCATCCGCTTTTAGAAAGTGAGTAGAATATATGGACGATAGTGAGATTAACAAAGATGACCCTCTAGACCCATTTGCAAGTTTTAGTATCGCATTATCTAAAGTAGTGCAAACCATAACACAAGCCGCCGCGTTGCAAACATTCTCGGCATCGTTGGTGCAGATGCAGAAAGTTTTGACGTCTCCATACTTAACTTCGTTGCAAACATTCCCAGCATCGTTGGCACCAGTATGGAATGAGATAGCGGTAAATTTTGAAACATACAGTAGAAATAGATTTGCGTTTAGGCAAGAATTGGAGCGTCTTTGGAAGAGTCTTGAAGAAGAATTATGTACTAGCAATAGATATTTCCCTAAGTCTGAACTATTAAATATGCTTGAAAAGTATGTTCAATTAACAAATTGTAGACTTCGCAAAGGTTCAATTTTATACCGAGCACGAAAAATCACTATAAACGAGCTTCCTCTAGAAGTGAGAAGTATTATAAATATTGCTCAAGAGAATTATAGTAGCTACGAATATCGTAAAATATCTACCAAAGCTAAGAATTTTTGGGAGTATGTTGAGCAAATTGATTATAATGAATGGGTAAATGGGTATATGAGCAAGGTTCCATCACAACATCTTGCTTTTTGGGGAGTTGATGCAAGCGGTTCTGATGCTCCACCGTCTGAGAAAACAGAACAAGGGAGAATAAATCCGATGGGCATTAGTTACCTGTATACCGCGCGTAATGCAGTTACTGCTATAGCAGAGGTTCAGCCCTCTGTTGCTGAATATGTTAGCGTAGCAAGTGTCAAAATATTAAAGTCGCTAAAAATATTCTGTTTTGATTTTAATAAGGCGTTTCAAAATTCTAAAATTATGAAGAAACCAATTCACGAAATAAAAAGACAGCTGGGGACATCATACATAGAACTTAAAGACTTTTTTGATACCATATCTGAATTATTCTCTAAAGCTGCCGTTGGAGACACAAAGAATTATTATGTTACTCAGTATATTAGCGAGTTCGTTAAAAACAAAGGATTTGATGGGATTGAATATAAAAGCTCATTGAAAAAAATGGCGTTAACGTTGTTTTATTTGATACTTCAAAATATTGTGATGTTCAATCCAATTACCAAATTGTGAATTCAGTATTGCATATAGTCAAAAGTACGCGAATAGTTGCGCCAAGGATATTGCCTAAATATACTTGATTTAATAGTAAAGGCTTAACAAAATTCATCGGTTAATTTTGTTAAAATATTAGATACTGGCAATGATGAATAGGAAGATTGTAGCGTGGCTATTTTGGCACTAATTTGGCACTAATGGTTTGCCAAATAAATTGAAAAATCCGATTTTTAAAGCTAAAATAGACAGTATTAAAAAACACCTATTTAGCTTTAAAATCACTAAAAATAAAGATATTTATCAGATTCGTAAACTGCGTGTCAAGAGTTCGACTCTCTTCACCGGCTCCATATCATTAAATTAAACGCAAAAACCCTCTATCGCAGGGGCTTTTGGGTACAAAATGGGTACGAAATTCTTATTTATCTGTCTTACGAAAGTCCTTTATAGCTTTTAAGATGATTTTTGAGTAGGCTTAAGTTTTTAAGGTACTTACTTAAGCTCGTTATCAACTTTTTTACTGTTCGGCGGCAATATCCTCTCTAGCGACAACCTCTTTTGAAGAGATTTTCAGTGCAAACCAATCGTGAAAACTACTTATTATCAGTGGTCTTTCGTTTTCACAACACATAGTCAAGTCTATTTGATTAATAGTGATGAAATATCCATAGAAATAAGTATTGTATTTCAGTTCTTTATCAAGTATACTTGTATTAGTATCGTACGGTACAGGTATATCACTAATTATATGGAGGAATATAAAAATGATCGCTGTTTTAAGAAATAAAAATGCTGCTACTCGTCTTCAGATAATGGTGGAAATAGCTTCTAGCGGCCCCAATATACATCAGCGTACTATTGCTGAGCATTTAAGTGTAACACCGCAAGCCATTTCGGATTATATTTTACAGTTGGTTTCTGAAGGTATGATTATTTCTTCTGGCCGTTCTCGTTATCGTCTCTCAGGTGAAGGTGTAAATTGGGTTTTAAAACAACTGCGTGAGATAAACGAATATGCTGATATGTCAGCCAAAGCCGTTTCTGATCTAGGTATTTGTCCGGCTATTGCTGCTACACGCATAGCCAAAGGCGACAAAATAGGCTTAGTTATGCGTGACGGCGTGCTCTACGCAGTTAAAGATGAAAATACTAGCGCCACTGGCGTTGCTGAAACGTCGGCTAAAGAGGGCGAAGATGTAGGCGTTTCTGCCATTCAGGGTTTGGTGGAAATGGCAAGAGGGCGCGCTGAAATAATCATCGTACCTTCAATACGTGAGGGTGGTAGCAAAAAAGTTTCGGTGTTACGTCTTAAAGAATTATTAGGCGGTCGTAAACATATAGGGGCGGTGGGTATCGAGTCTTTAGCTGCTTTACGCAAAGTAGGCATTGAGCCTCATTATTTTTACAGTGTAGCTGATGCTGCTGCCGATGCTTCTAAATATGGTGTTAATATGTTGATAGTAGCTACCGGTGAAGAATATCCTGCTCTGCTTAAACGTCTAAAAGAAAGTGGCACTGAGTCCATTGTATTATCGCTTGAATAATAAGTGTTTGCTTATGAGCGTATTTTTAGTATCTGTATTTAATATTAGCTAGCGCAGCTTACTATAGAACTTATACTGACAGTAAATTTAATTTATCATTGGTTTAAATACTTTGATGACACATTCTGGCAGCAAAATTTTTTAAGTATGTGCATCATAAAAGGTGTGACATGAGCTTTTTTAAAGCACTTTGCGGCATATGTTATTCTCCTAAACTGGATAATTCATTATGGCAATACCAAAACGGTGTGCTATTGCTGAAAAAAGAAGATTATGAAAAACAAAACAGCATGGGCGTATATATGACTGATGGCGGCTTACCGAATTCGGTTTTACTTTTTTGCGGTGATGATGGTGTTTTATACGCTATTAAAAATGTATGTTCACATATGCATCGCAAAATAGACCCTATACCAGGCAGTAATACTTTGCGCTGTTGCAGTATTATGCACTCTAATTTTGACTATAGCGGTCGCAAGATTAGCGGTCCGGCCAGTCGTAATTTAGTTGTCTATGACTTAAGCCAAGAAGGTAATGACATCTTAATAAAAATAAACTAAGGAAAAAACAGTATTGCCATGAATATTATTAACCGGTTATTTGAGCAATATAGCGGCAGTTATCCATTGGGGTTTATTGCTAAAAGCCAAGAAAATAAGCGTCGTCCTGTCATTTTTGCTTTAGATGGTGGAGAGGCTGACGCTGTGTGTGTGCGTCATGAGCAAGATATAGAAAAGATAAAAGCCGAGATTAAAGGCGTTTATCTTGACAGTCCCTGCTCTTGTAAAGAGTGTTACTCTGCTAGTGTGCCCTTTGTGGTTTTTGCTCCGCACAATATGCCTTTACGTGTGCAATTTAACGAAAATACCGCCAAAATAGCTTTAGTGGAAGAAAATGCAGATATGATTTCTTTTAGCGGTTATGCTGCTTTGCCGACAGATGCCTTTATGATAAAAAATGATGCCGACAAGTTAACTTGGGCTCATATATCCATAGTAAAAAGATACAGTGCTCTGAATAAGCCCGTTATTATGCAGGTGGCGGCAGATGCTACTGTAGAAGAGTTGCAAAACCTATATAAAGCCGGTGCTCGTGCTTTTGCTGTGCGTGGCGGTGAGGCTTCTGCTGTTTATCAAACAGTACAGCAAGCTAAATGGCAAGTAAATAAAGAGAAGAAAGATGCTTTTATATCTACTGTTATCGCTAATAACTCAAGCGATGCTTACGAAGAAGATGAATAAAAATCTATCCAGCTAACAAAGACAGTAATTTGCTGTTTTAAAACATATCTACTATTGAATGCGCAAAATGGCTTTGGCCTTTTCCCATAACTCATCTAAAGCATAATATTTGCGTTGCTCTTGAGTCAGAATATGTATAATTACATCGCCGTAATCTATTAACATCCAGCCACTGTCCGCACTGCCTTCGCGGCCATGCGTCTTGCCCACTATGCGTTTTAAAGAACGCATTATTTCATCAGCTAGCATGTTAAGTTGACGGGCGTTGTTAGCAGTCATTACCACAAAATAATCGGCTATATTGCTCACACCGCTCATATCTAACATAACGATGTCAGCAGCTTGTTTAGCTTCGGCAATAGCGGTAATTTGACGGGCTTTTTCAGCTGATTCCACTTTAACCTCTCGGTATTGATGTTTTTAGAATTATAACATAGAGTAGGTATAAAAGCCTATCGGCTGCTCATAATGAAAAATAAAACATAGTCTTTTAACAACTTTTTTAAAAGATTTTTGTATAATATTTAGTATTATGAGCAAACTACTATTTGGTACCGCTGGTATTCCTTTGAGTACTCCTAATGATAATAGTGAACTATTAACAGTTGCCGGCATACATCGTGTACGTGCTTTAAACCTAGCGGCTATGGAGATAGAATTTGTACGTCAAGTATATATTACTGCCAAAACGGCACCCCTTGTGCTTAAAGCAGCCCAACATAGCGGCATAGCTTTATCGGCTCATGCTCCGTACTATATAAATCTTAATGCTGCCGAACAGGATAAACGCAATAAAAGCCGTGCCTATATTTACAATGCTGCCAAAGCTGTTTACGCTTGTGGCGGCACTGATGTAGTTTTCCACGCCGGTTATTATATGGACAGTGATCCGCAAGACGTTTATAAAATTATGCGTGATGAGATATATCATGTGACACAAAAACTCTTAGCCGAAGATATCAGAGTGTGCTTGCGTCCGGAAGTTTCCGGCAGACCAAGTGCCTTTGGCAGCCTAGAAGAAGTTATAAAGCTTTCCTCTGAGCTTAAAGGCGTATTACCTTGTATAGACTTTTCTCACGCTTATGCCCGCAGTCAAGGCCGGACAAATTCATATGAAGCTTTTTGTTCTATACTTCAAAACATAAAAGATGAACTGGGCGAGGAAGCTTTGACACAAAATCTTCATGCTCATATATCCGGCATAGCATATACGGCATCAGGCGAGAAAAATCATTTACTGTTTGCCGAAAGCCAATTTAATATGGGTGATATGGTAAGAGCTCTTAAAGATATGCATGCCGGCGGGCGCGTAATATGCGAAAGTCCTGATATAGAGGGTGATGCCCTAAAACTACAGCAAGCCTATCAGCTCCTTTAAGCATATTTGATCTTTTGTGCTATAATAAATATTCAGACATTTTTATATATTAATGTTTTTAAATATGAGATGCTTTATTTTCAGCAATGAGTATTGACCACTATAATGAAGGGGAAGCGGATGAACCCAAACCTGGTTAAAAGTATATTGATGTATGTGCTAATTATGGTTGCCATGATCGCCATCATTTATTTTATTCTGCCGCACCAAGAGAAGCCCACTGAAATAAGTTGGGACGAAGCCATAGTCATGATTAACGACGGTAAAATTAAGGAAGTGGAAGTCAACGTGGAGTTGGTATTGATGATCGATCACGATGATAAACAATACCAATCTAATAAATTCTACGGTGAAGACATCACTCACTATATACCCAACATTTTTGAAATGGATATAAAAGTTACATATCCAACTCAAACGGGTATAAATTGGGGCACTATGTTGCTTAATCTGCTGCCGTTGCTGTTGTTTGGCGGATTGATAATCTTTTTCCTTATGCAGATGCGTGGTGTGGGCCAAGCTAATGCCTTTGGTAAGAGCAAAGTTAAAATGCTTTCTCCCGATATGCCTACCACTACTTTTGACGATGTAGCTGGTGTAGAAGAAGCTAAACAGGAAGTTAGAGAAGTTGTCGAGTTTCTTAAATGCCGTGATAAGTTTACTGCTTTGGGTGCTAGAGTTCCCAAAGGTGTCTTGCTGGTGGGCCCTCCCGGTACCGGTAAAACTTTACTGGCCAAAGCTATTGCCGGCGAAGCCGGTACGCCTTTCTACTCTATTTCTGGCTCTGAGTTTGTGGAAATGTTTGTGGGTGTTGGTGCTTCGCGCGTGCGTGACTTATTTGAACAAGCCAAACGTACAGCTCCGGCCATTATATTTATAGATGAAATTGATGCCGTGGGCCGCTCCAGAGGCGCCGGTTTGGGTGGCGGTCATGACGAACGTGAACAGACTTTGAACCAGATTTTAGTAGAGATGGATGGTTTTGATACTAATACCAACGTTATAGTAATCGCTGCTACCAATCGTCCGGATATTTTAGACTCGGCTTTACTGCGCCCCGGTCGCTTTGACAGACGCGTTATTTTGGACAGCCCCGATATTAACGGCCGCAATGCCATACTCAAGATACACTGCAAAGGCAAGCCCTTGGCTAAAGATGTTGATATTGAATCGATAGGCCGGCAGACAGTAGGCTTTAGCGGTGCTGATTTAGCTAATTTAGTTAACGAAGCAGCTATTTTGGCGGCCAGAAAGAATCAAACTCAGATTCAAGTTTTAGATTTTGAAGAAGCAATTGACCGCGTTATTGCCGGTCCTCAAAGAAAGAATCGTCGCATCAATACCAAAGAAAAAGAAATTACCGCTTATCACGAAGTGGGTCATGCTCTCATTGCTCGCATGCTCAAGAATACCGATCCGGTACATAAGATTTCTATTGTGGCTCGTGGCATGAGCTTAGGTCATACCAGACAATTACCCACCGAAGATCGTTATTTAATGACCCGCTCGCAATTTAAAGATACTTTGGCGGTGTTTTTAGGTGGTTATACTGCTGAGCAAGTGATGTTTGATGAGATTTCTACTGGCGCCTCAGACGATATAAAACGTGCTACGGAATTAGCTCGCAAAATGGTCACTGCTTATGGCATGAGTGATAAGATGGGTCCGCGCTCTTACGGCAAACAAGAGGAGCAAATATTCTTAGGCAAAGAAATTCATGAAACACGTAATTACGGCGAGAAAGCAGCTGATCTCATTGATGAAG
>WRFJ01000023.1 GCA_009778865.1 Chloroflexota bacterium
CTGTCTGACAGATATATCGCTCAAGATTTGTCGGCGTCTACACAGAATATCTTGCTTGCCGCCCATGATATGGGTTTAGGTGCGGTATGGATGGGTATTTTCCCGGTAGACGAGCGAGCGCAGGAATTAACTAAGGTAATAAATATACCTCAGCCGTATTTTCCGTTTTCTCTTATCGCCGTAGGGCATGCGGCTGAAGCCAAAGGTTTGCGTTATAACTATACGCCAAACAGAGTTTTTTGGGAAAAAATCTAGACTCTAATTTTAACTTTTTTAAAGTCCGCATTTTTGCGGACTTTTTGTTTGACAAATCATATATGGCATGCTAATATATTATTGCTATTAATAATTATTAGTAATAAAGGTTTTAAAATATGAACAGTCTTAGCCGCCATACTAGGCAAAAAGAGATTATCTTAGAAATATTGCAGGAAGCTGACACACACCTAGACGCTTTACAGATTTTTGAACGTGCTTCACAAAAAATGCCGCGTTTATCTTTAGCTACTGTTTACCGTAATCTGAAAAGCATGAGCGAACAAGGCGCAATAGCTGTTGGTAATTTTGGCGAAGGGCATGCTCATTATGAAATAGTCAATACTTTAAGTAGTGGACATCATCATTTAAAATGTCTTAGTTGCGGGAATATATGGGAATTTGACAGGTCGGCTGCCCAGCTAGTTACCGGCGTAAAAGAAGTCAACGGTTTTAAAATATATTCAGCTAGATTATATATAGAGGGTTTATGCCTTTTATGCCAAAAGAAAGAAACTTGTTAATATGCCCATTGCTATCAAGCTTAGTCATCTAAAAAATGGGCAGAGTTCTACGATAAGCCAGATCTTGTTGCCGTCGACTGAAACAGACCGCTTGTCAGTTATGGGTATATATATCGGTAAGAAAATTATCAAAAAACATGCTCAGCCTTTGGGCGGGCCGGTATCCGTACAAATGGACGGCTCCATCGTGGCTTTAAGCTCGCGTCTGGCGGCTAAAATCATGGTGCAGCCTGATGAGTAAATCTTACAGTAGTTTTAGTCGGTCAGATGTCAATAAACCAAGGTTTTTTGGTAACAGGCGGCGCCCTCAAGAACCAAAAATCTCAGATCTGTGTTTAAAAGATCACGAAAAAGTCATACTTATGGTGGGTAATCCCAATGTCGGCAAATCAGCCATATTTTCCAAGCTGACTGGTGTTACTGCTGAAAGTTCCAATTATGCTGGTACTACTGTGGGTTTTACCAGCGGCGAAATTGTTTTTAAAGATGGCCTGGCTACTTTACTTGATGTACCGGGCAATTATACTCTAACTCCAACATCAGATACTGAGAGAGTAGTCTCTAAGATTATTGCTTGCGGCGATATTATTATTAACATCGTAGACGCTACTAATTTGGAGCGTAATCTATATCTGACCACTGAGCTTTTAGAACTGGGAAAGCCCATGATTTTAGCTTTAAATATGTGGGATGAAGTGGCTCATCAAGGCTTAGAAATAGATCTGCCCGCGCTTTCTGAGGAATTAGGTATTGCAGTGGTAACTACCAGTGCTATGACCGGGCAGGGTCTAAAAGAACTAGTACGTCAACTGTCTTATGCTGAAAAACCAAATTCTCCTAAACGTAACCAAGACGAGCGTTGGGCTTATGTAGGGAGCTTGGTGGCAAAGGTACAAAAGCGTAAGCAACGTCAACATAAATGGTATGAACGTCTGTCAGACGCTACCGTGCGACCTTTTCCCGGTATTTTGATAGCTTTTTTTGTGATGGTGTTGGGATTTTTACTGGTACGCTTTATCGGTGAAGGACTTATCAATTATCTTTTTGACCCGATATTTGAAAGCTGGTGGTTGCCAGTGGTGGTAAAATTGGGGGATGTTTTGGGTGGCAGCGGTTTTTGGTACGATATTTTGATAGGTTATAACACAACAGACGGTATAGACTTTGTTACATCTTTTGGTTTACTTACTTCCGGCCTATATGTACCTTTTGCGCTTATCTTGCCTTATATTATCGCTTTTTATATCTTACTGGGCTTATTGGAGGACAGTGGTTACCTGCCGCGTCTGGCTGTACTTTTGGATAGTTTAATGCATAAAGTAGGTTTACATGGTTATGCTATTATCCCTACTTTTTTAGCTTTTGGCTGCAATGTACCGGCTATTATTGGCACGCGCGTACTGGGGAATGATCGGGCTCGTTTTATTGCTGCTACTTTAGTGGCTATTGCTGTGCCTTGTGCTGGATTACAAGCTATGATTTTTGGTTTAATAGGGCAATATGGTTTTCAGTATGTGCTTTTAATATACGGCATTTTGGCTTTGGTTTGGCTGGTGCTGGGTCTTATTCTTAATAAAGTAATGAAAGGTTATACACCCGAGTTGATTATGGAGGTGCCGCCATATAGGTTGCCGCCCATGAGATTAGTGTTGACCAAATTGTGGCGACGCATACGTGATTTTATTAAGGAGGCTGTTCCCGTTATGGTTTTAGCTATTTTAGCTATTAATATTCTGATATCTTTTGGTTTGATGGATATCATCGGTGTGATATTTGGACCTATAGTAATAAATATTTTAGGCCTACCGCCTGAGGCAGCTGTTCCTTTAATATTGGGTGCTTTAAGAAAAGATGCAGCTTTAGGTATTATGGCTACACTATCACTTACGGCCGGTCAAATGGTGGTAGGTGCCTTGGTTTTAGCTATGATATTCCCTTGTGTAGCTGTATTTACCGTGATGTTTAAAGAATTAGGCCCTAGGCGTATGTTATTGTCCACATTACTTATGTTAGCCACCGCTATCATTGTGGGTGGCTTGGTAAATTTGGGGTTTCATATATTTTCTTAGCAAAATAACAACTCAGTTCATATCTACTTATATTTAATCTCGTTTTCTTGCCATACGAGTTTAACTTTGCTAAAATAAATACTGTTTTTGGGCCGTTAGCTCAGTTGGCAGAGCATCTGACTTTTAATCAGGGTGTCACAGGTTCGAATCCTGTACGGCCTACCATTCCATTATCATCCGAACACACTTCTTCTACGTTTGTACGCTTGAATTTCTTGGTAATTGGCGCAGTCCCAATAACAATCAGCTTATATTTTAGTTCTAAACCACCGTCCTCGGTGGTTTTGGCATATATAGAGTCTACAAAGCTCCCCAATGTCTTACGCCTAATGATTTCTGTCTCTTCGCCTTCATGTCTAAAATTACTAAGGAAAAGCACCCATTGCTCTTTAGTAAAATCAGGCAATGTCTTCTCCATATCATCAATGCGATCTCGTAGCTCAATACCTCTAATCTCAAGATCTTCTAAATCATTAAGTAAAGCTTGAGAAGAAGAGCCGTCAGCAATAGCCTTACGGATATTGAAGCACTTCTTTTCTATTTCTTTCTTTTGTTCTCTAAGACCATCTAATACTGATTGGTCGGACTTTCGGCGATTTATCTCGTTTAGTATCATATCAGCCATTTGGTCAATATTTTCGTCACTTAAGATGTCATTGGCGATATTATTAAATACTACCTCTTCTAATTCTTCCTTAGAGATTGAAAGAGCTTTACAGCCTTCCCCGCGCTTCTTATTTCCACATGTATAGTATCTATAAATGTTACCGGTGCTATTCTTAGAACTGTCACCAACCATGTGTGTATCACATTCAGTACAGATCAATTTGCCGCTTAAATAATATTCAGCAGCCTTATTTTTATGTCCTTTAACATTAGTTGTCATTTTATTATGAGCCTCCTCGTATAGTTCTTGGCTAACTAGTGCCGGCATACCATCTTCTACGACGATATTGTTATATTTATATTTTCCGGTATACTTTTCGTTGTTTAATATCCAGATGATATTAGTCTTCTGAAACAAATCACCTTTAGAATTACAAAACCCTTCGTCGTTTAGCTGACGGGCAATCTGAGCACAATTAACTCCGCAAGCAGCCATCTCAAAGATTTTTCTAACGATAGGCGCTGTTTTCAGGTCAATCTGGAACTTCTTATCTTTAATTATATACCCTAATGGAACAGGGCCTCCAGTACTCTGGGCTTTTAAAGCACTCTCCAGCATACCTCTTTTGACATTCTCGGAGAGATTCAAAGAATAGTAAGCAGCCATGCCAGCATACATACTCTCAAATAATACTCTCTCTGGTCCTTCGCCCACTGACTCGGTAGCTGAGATGACTCTTACCCCGTTTTTCTGCAGTTTAAACTTAGCATCTGCCGAAACATACATGTCCCGGGCAAAACGGTCAAACTTATAAACAATGACTGCTTCAAAATTCTTCTTAGCCGAGTCATTGATCATACGATGGAATTCTAAACGTTTATCATTATCCTTAAAAGCCGATAAAGCACGATCTATGTATGTGTCAACTACTTGGATATTATGTCTGCGGCAGTAGTCCTGACAAACCCTTATCTGTCCGTCAATAGACTGGTCCTGTTGCTTATCTGAGCTGTATCTTGTATATATAACTGCGTTTATTTTCTTTACTTCGTAATTGTTAACCATTATTTTGTCTTTACTACCCTTTACCTAGGCCTTAATTTATCCTTATCCAGCTCGACTGTTCCTGGCCTATCTTAAAAATACTTAGCAGCGTATCTCTGTCTAAGTTGCGGCACCCGCAGGTGTACACGCCCGGACTAGTTTTTACAAAATGCTGCTCGCAACGGCTGCAAACAGTAATTTTTAAATAGTCATTAAATGTCATTGTGCCATCCTATAAAGTTTTAGAGCTTTACTTATAAACTCTTCATCAACCCCAAAATACTCGGCCAGTTCCCATATCTCAACATAACCGCCACTCAATACCTTTTTAAGCGTAACTTCCGGTACCAATAATCTTATGGCATGACAATCAGCTTTATACTCACACTTAGCCCAGGTAATCTCATCAACATCAAAGTAATGAAAACAGCCGGTTACGCAGTGCCCTAACTCATGGGCCATAAGTTCTTTTTCTTTTTGGGTGTCTATATATCTGGTGTCAATAAAGATATCACCAGGATACGATATAGAGGCCACCCGTCTTAACGGCATATAGTTAACGCTTATATCTAAAGCCAATGCTTTCTCTATCAAATCTACTACATTCATTCCATCAATTCTCAAACTCTTCTATTGTTTCTGTTTTTTATTCTTCACAAAATTATAGGTGTCAATAATATCCTGTTTTTCTTCATCGGTAAGTTCGTGTCTATCGCCCGAAAGGGCATATAATACATCTTTTAATTGTTCATCCAAAGTTTCTTCTTTTTTAAAACCAAAAGCCTCGTCAACAGAAGCCCCGTATAAATCAAAAAGCTCAAATAAAGTATTGGCATCAGGCTGAGACTGTCCGGTTTCCCATGATGATAAAGTCTGTCTTTTCCGGCCGATAGCTTCAGAAGCCGTTACTTGGGTATAGCCGGCACCAGCCCTGGTCTTTTTAAGTATCTCGGCAATTTCTTGTTTGCTAAACTCTTTAGCCATTTCTTTTCCTTGTCATATTTTTCATCATTATAAAACATTATTTCTTGAAAATCAATAAAAAAGATGAAAAAGTCATCAATTTACTATTGACAGACGAAAAAATCGGCACTATAATACTACTATGACGAGAAACTCAGCAAGAGAGGGAACATGGAAGATATCAGAGATTTACTAAAAGAATACATCAAAAGACATTGCTTTAAACACTGTAAGGTGGCACAAAAAGCCGGTCTTAATTCAGCCAAGCTTTCAGCCATTCTTACTAAAAGAAGAAAGATTGATGCCAACGAGCTTTTTGCCCTGTGTGCAGCTATGGAAACAACCCCTAATGAATTAAAGGGAAGCCCAGAGGCAACCAAATGACATCTCTAGAAATTAAATCAAAAGTAATAGCCAACACCTGTTTTGCAGCTTTTACACAATGGGCTGCCAGCACCTCCTACCGGGAACTGCACAGAGCAGTCTTCGGCAGCTACCCTGAAGACGACCCTTTAAACGGCCAAAGAACGGTAAAGCAAATCATGCACAAGGTGAATTTATATAACGATGCCAGGAATAACCCGTGAACAATATCTATCAATCAATAAATCAAGTAATCTCCCAGGTCGGTGCTGTCGGTAAGGATAAGAAAAACACTCAGCAAAACTATGCCTATCGGGGAGTAGATGATGTCATGAACGCCTTGCAGCCGGCTTTAGCCGAAGCTAAACTCTGTATCGTACCACAAACCTTAGAGCATATCAGGGAAGAACGTACCTCCAAAAGCGGAAACGATCTAATCTACTCTATCCTTAAAATAAAATACACCTTCTACGCCGAAGACGGCAGCTCTATCAGCGCCATTGTTATCGGTGAAGGCATGGACTTTGGCGATAAAGCTTCCAATAAAGCTATGAGCATCGCCTTTAAATACGCCTGCTTTCAAGTCTTCTGTATCCCCACCGCAGAAATGTCCGACCCCAACGCCCAGTCACACCAGGTAAAACCCTCCCAACCGGCTCCTCCCCGTGAGATAGAAATTTCCCTCTTACTTAAACCTTTAAACGGCACTATGCTTTCTATAAACAATTACATCACTAAAACCTATCCCGGCCACACCTTACAAACCTTAACCGACGAACAATACGCCACCCTCAAAAGTAAACTTAAAACCCAAAAAGCCAAAGCCGAGGCTAAGAATGGCTGAGAGGCGCATGCTGGCCAATAAAATAATCGACAGTGATCTCTTTTTAGATATGCCGGCTACCGCTCAACTGCTTTATTTTCATTTGCTTCTAAAAGCCGATGATGAGGGCTTTATCGCCAGCCCCAAAAGTATCATGCGCATTATCGGCGCCAAAGATGATGACATAAGGATATTAATAGCCAAACAATTCTTAATCACCTTTAACTCCGGCGTAGTAGTCATCCGTCACTGGCGCATCCATAACTACATCCAGTCCGACCGCTTCCACCCTACCGTCCACCAAACAGAGAAGCAAGCCTTAAACACCGATAACACCAAAGCCTATATTGTAGACAACATGGATACCAACTGTATACCAAATGTATCCATTGTGGATACCGAGGTAAGAGAAGGTAAGGTAAGTCTAGGTAAGGTAAGAGAAGATAAGTCTAAAACCCCTAACGGGGTTGTTAAGGGGACGGTTTACAGTAAAACCTTTGAAGAATTCTGGGCTTTATATCCCAACAAACAGAAAAAGGCCGAAACCTACCAAGTCTGGCAGCAAATAGACCAGAGCTTAATCCACAAAATCTTAGAAGTGTTACCAAGAGCTAAACTATGTCGGGAATGGCTCAAAGAAGAAGGCCGCTTTATTCCGCACCCCAAAACATGGCTTAACCAAAAACGCTGGGAAGACGACTACCAACCATACAACCCTTACGGTAAATACCAAGACCACAGCATTCTTTTTAAAGACTTCTCCAAACTATCACCAACAGAAAAGAACCTTTACATGCAAAAACTGGAGGCTTTAAATGATCAAAGAGGACACCAAGAACATCTTAACCTTACTGCGAACTATGAGCCCGACCTCTTTTCGCACGACGACACTTGAAGAAGAAGTCATTGTCTTAAACGCTTGGCACGAAGTTCTAGCCAGCGTTGATTATGACACCGGCAAGCGCGGTGCCTTAGAAGCCCTTAAAAGATATACCGGCTACGAGCTTTCCATGGCCAACGTTCTAGAATGCATCCAAGAAAAGATAACTGACAAAAGACCAAGTAACACCTTAACACCTCCTAAGTACAACTGTGCTGCCTGTAACGGCCAACAGTGGCTGCATCCTCAACTAGACAACGGCCAGCCCGATTACCGAAGCACCGTACGCTGCCTATGCTGGATGGAGCGTAACGACCATACTTACGTTCCCAAGAGTGTATCTTATTGGAGATCAAAAGGAAGATTATGATTAACGGAAGAAGATAGATTAAATATGGACGCTAAAATTATTTGTGGAGACGCCTTAGAAATCCTCAAAACTCTGCCTGATCAGTTCTGCCGTACTTGCGTCACCTCTCCGCCTTATTACGGCTTAAGAGACTACGGCACAGCTACTTGGATAGGCGGAAATGACCCCAACTGCAATCATAAATTACCGCAATGTGAGTTAGACCCAAAGAGAACAGGCGGCGACAGCGGCAGTTCCCACGTAGCCAGATTTAACAAATATAACTGCCACCAATGCGGCGCCAAACGTATAGACCGGCAAATCGGTTTAGAAGAAACACCGCAGGAACATATCCAAAGATTGATAGCTGTTTTTGCAGAGGTCAAAAGAGTCTTAACTGATGACGGTACTCTATGGATAAATTATGGGGATACTTACCTGCAACAACAAGGTAAAGGATGGAACGGACAAGAGAAACGGCTTAACGAGGCCAACAGAGCTATTAAGGTTAAAAGCCCTTTGCCGCCTAAAAACCTATTGGGTATGCCCTGGAGACTGGCCTTTGCTCTTCAGAGTAACGGCTGGATACTTAGGCAGGAAATAATCTGGGCTAAAGGCAACCCCATGCCGGAAAGCGTCAAAGACAGATGCACTAAAAGCCACGAGCATATCTTTTTATTGGCTAAAAAACCAAAGTATTACTTTGACCACCAAGCCATCAAAGAGCCGTGCAGCTCATCAAACATAGCCGATTTTATACGCCGTAAGACGCTCAACAATAAAGGCAAGGGAAACGGCACATATGAAGAAGTACGACCAGACTTATGTAGATCGCGCCAAGACTACATGCCTTCTAACTTTATGCGTAATAAGCGCAGCGTCTGGCACGTTAACAGTAAAGGCTTTAAAGAAGCTCATTTCGCCACCTTTCCGAAGGCACTTATCACCCCTTGTATCCTAGCCGGCAGCGCCAAAGGCGATACCGTTTTAGATCCCTTCTGTGGCTCCGGCACCAGCGGCGTGGTAGCCAAGCAGTACGGCAGAAACTTCATCGGTATTGATCTCAACTCTGATTATTGCGCTATGGCGCAAAAAAGAATAGAGCAAACGCCATGTCAATATGGCATGGAGGCAATATGAACAGCGGAGTAAGCGTGGACGCTAAAACATATCTAGAACAAATATCCCAAGTATCTTTAGCCATTAAAAGCAAGGCTGAACAGATTGAAGCTCTAGAGGCTATGTCTGTTAAAACTTCTCCTACGCTAGATGGTATGCCGACACCTATTCTGCATAAATCAATGCTGGAAGAATGTGTAACCAGAATAACCGACATTAAAGGACAACTAGCCGATGATCAGAAAAAGCTTCTTGATCTGTATTTAGAAGCTAAAGAGATGATAGATAACTTAAAAGACACCCGTCAGAGAGTTGTCTTGGAACAGCGCTACATCTTAGGAAAGCCCTGCAAAGAGATTTATCTTTTTATGGGTATCAGTTCGTCTACTTACGAAGGTCTGCATTCTTCAGCTATGCAAAAAATATCTGAAATTTTAGCCCAAAAAAGATAAAACTTAACAAGAGTTATGTTATCAAGTTATAATATAAAATTAGAGGTTTTATATGTCATTACAAGCAATAGATCTATACTGCGGAATTGGTGGGCTGACACGAGGCCTAACTGACGCCGGCGTTCCTGTCATAGCTGGTTTTGATATAGACGAGACCTGTCGTTTTGCGTATGAACATAATAATAATGCCCACTTTTTTGCTCAAGACGTTAAAGATGTTACCGGCGAACAAATAAATGCGCTTTATACCCCAGGAGTCACTCGAGTGCTAGTAGGGTGTGCGCCGTGTCAGCCATTTTCTAATATGGTAACTAAATATCGTAAAAGCGACGATAAGAAAAAGAAATTTGAACAAGATGTAAAGTGGAATCTCTTGGCACAATTTGGCAGGATAATACGCGAAAGCTTACCAGATATTGTATCTATGGAAAATGTTCCTAAAATACAAAGAACCAATGTATTTGCTGACTTCCTACAAATCCTTAATGATAACGGATATAAAGTTACCTATAAAACAGTATACTGCCCAAAATATGGCATACCGCAAAATAGACGGCGTACCGTTCTTCTTGCTTCAAGGTTAGGAGCAATAACGATTATTCCCGAAACACACAATATAGACGAATATACAACCGTTCGACAATATATTGCCAA
>WRFJ01000024.1 GCA_009778865.1 Chloroflexota bacterium
ATAAAGTACGTAGCGATGCTGAAAATGAAGTGCGCGAACGTCGCATGGAAATAACCAAACAAGAAACTCGTATGACACAGAGAGCCGAGGTTTTGGAAAGTAAGATCGAAGCTTTGGATGAGCGTGAGCGTGATTTACAAAAACGTCACAAAGATGTAGATAACAATTTAGCGCAAATTGAAGAACTTAAAAAAGAAGAGATGAAAAAACTGGAGATGGTGGCTGGTATGACTACCGATGCGGCCAAAGCTTCTCTTATGGAAATGATGGAAGCAGAACTCTCAGGCGAATATACTCGCCGTATGCGCGAATGGGAAGATGAAGTACGCCATGGGGCCGACGAAAAAGCTCGCGATATTTTGGTAACTACCATTCAACGTAATGCCTCCGATTTAGTTTCTGAAACTACTGTTTCTACTGTCACTTTACCTTCCGATGAAATGAAAGGTCGTTTAATTGGTCGCGAGGGCCGCAATATCAAAGCTCTAGAGCAGGCTACCGGTGTAGAGCTTATCATTGATGATACTCCTGAAGCAGTGACTCTTTCAGCTTTTGATCCAGTACGTCGCGAGATCGCTAGGCAGACTTTAAACAAGCTCATTATGGACGGCCGTATTCATCCGGCACGTATTGAAGAATTGGCGCAAAAAGCTAAGGAAGAAGTGGAAGCTACTATTTTGGCAGCTGGCGAACAAGCTGCTTATCAAGCTGGCGTGCATGGCTTGCGCCTCGAAGTGCTTAAAGTTTTGGGACGTTTAAAATATCGCACTTCTTACGGTCAGAATGTTCTCAATCATTCTGTGGAAGTAGCCCGTTTAGCAGGCATGATAGCTGGTGAGCTAAAAGTAAACATATCTATAGCTAAGCGTGCCGGTCTTTTGCATGATATAGGTAAAGCTTTGGATCACAATATTGAAGGCACGCACGCTCAGATTGGCGCTGACTTTGTACGTCCGTTTGAAAAGTCCCCCGAAGTTGTTGCTGGTATTGTTGAACATCACTTTGAAACTGGCACTGCCGGTATTTGGGGCTTTTTGACCTCAGCGGCTGATGCTATCTCTTCGGCTAGACCTGGTGCTCGCCGCGAGTCTTTAGAAAATTATCTTAAAAGACTACGCGATTTGGAAGAGATTGCTGATAGCTTTAGCGGCGTGGAAAAATCTTATGCTATTCAAGCTGGCAGAGAGATTCGTATTTTGGTTAAACCCGAAGAAGTTGATGACTTGGCTGCTATGCGTATGGCGCGTGATATCGTGCAAAAGATTGAGGAAGGATTGGAATATCCTGGCCAAATTAAAGTTACTGTCTTGCGCGAAACTCGTGCTGTAGATTATGCCAAATAGCCTTTGGTAAATTATGGTAAAATAAAAGCCGCCGCCCGTAAGTTTTTATGACGGCGGCTTTTATTTAAAAATGAGCAGGGGATTTTATGAATATTTTATTTTTCGGCGATATTACAGGCAAAAATGGCCGCTTAGCTATTAAAGAAATATTGCCTAGTCTGCGCCAAGAATATATGGCTGATATAGTTATTGCTAATGGTGAAAACGCTGCAGGCGGCATCGGCTTAACTCCGGAAACAGCCGATGAGCTTCTTTCTTACGGAATTGATGTAATTACTGGTGGTAACCATATTTTTGCTCATAAAGAAATGCAAGAAGCCCTTTCGACTGATATTAATATACCGGTGGTACGTCTGCTAAATTATCCCAAGTGTGTTATAGGACAGGGTTTTTGGGTCAACAATAAAGCGGCAGTAGTTAGTCTTATGGGTCGAGTTTTTATAAACGGTGCCCTTGATTGTCCTTTTCATACTATGGATACTTTTTTAAACGAGCATAAAGAATTACCCAAAATCATTATTGTGGACTTACACGCTGAAGCTACTAGCGAAAAACGTGCTTTAAGCTATTATCTTGATGGGCGTGTATCGGCTGTTCTAGGTACTCACACTCATGTGACCACTGCTGACGAACAAATTTTGCCTAAAGGCACAGCGTATATAACTGATGTAGGCATGGTGGGTCCTGCTTATTCAGTATTAGGCAATGAGCCTAAAGATGTCATAGAGCGTTTTACGAATGGTATTCAAAATCGCCTGCCAGTAGCTAGAGACCGTTGTCAAATTGTCAGTGGTGTGTGGGTGCAGATAGACGATAAAAGCGGTGCAGCTTTAAAAATAGAGCGGGTGCGACGGGAAGTCATAGTATGATAGATTTACATATACATACTACAGCATCAGATGGCATATATAGTCCTAAAGAAATTGTGTCCAAAGCTAAAACTATGGGTTTGCAAACTATTGCTATCACTGACCATGACACTGTATCCGGTTTAAAAGAAGCTATGCAAGCCGCTAAACTTTATCAAATAGAAGTGATTCCCGGCGTTGAGATTTCCACCGATTTCACCGATGGTTTAGCTCATGTGCTGGGTTATTTTATAGATTATGAAAATAAGAAGTTTACTGCTTGCCTAGAAAAAATGAAAATAGAACGCCAAGACCGCGCTCAGGCGATATTACGCAAATTGCAGAAATTAAATATAAACATAGCGTTTGAAAAGGTAGCCGAAATAGCCGGCGATGCCACTATTGGGCGGCCGCATGTAGCAGCAGCCATGGTAGAGATGGGTTTTGTGCCAGATATGGTGACAGCTTTTGATCTATATTTGGCCGAAGGCCGGCCAGCTTATGCCGATCGTTTAAAGATTACTCCTAGAGAAGCTTGTCAGGCAATACGTCAGGCTGGCGGCATTGCCGTTTTAGCTCATCCTTTTACTGTGCGTAACTATCAAGCGCTCATTGCAAATTTACGGCCCTTTCTTTCGGGCATAGAAACTTACTACGGAGAATTCAATGAAGAGCAGAAGAAGGAACTTTTGCACTTCTCTTGCAAATATCAGCTAATACCAACCGGTGGCAGCGATTTCCATGGCGAAGATAGAGCCGGTGCTCCTTTGGGGGTTGGTGGTGCTCCCGATTATATTGTGAATTTACTAAAAAAAGCCAGTAGAGGGAATAGATAGACTTATGGCCTGGGAATTAATTTTACTTTTCATCGGTGCTTATCTTTTAGGTTCAGTACAATTTGCAACTATTTTAGTCAGTCGCAAAGGTGTAGATTTACACTCATTTGGCTCGGGCAATCCCGGCGCCTCCAACGTGTTGGCCTCTACTAAAAATGTCAAAATGGCGGCCGTAGTTTTTCTTTTGGATAGCTTAAAAGGCGTAGTGCCTGTGCTTATAACCAAATCTTTAGGTTTTAATATTGACCTACAAATATGGGTGGCTTTATGTGCTGTCATCGGTCATGATTTCCCCATCTTTTTTGGCTTTAAAGGCGGGCGCGGCATTTTGACCTCTATGGGCGGTATTTTAGCTGCTAACATATGGAGTGGTTTGACCTTATTGTTTATTGTATTTGCTGTTTTTACCCCCATCTTTAAAAACCAACCGTTAGGCGTGTTTGTTGCTTTTTTGACTTTACCTTTCCTGCCACTTATCTTCGGCTATACTGATGCTGGTTTTGCAGTTTCTTTGCCACTCATACTTATAGGATTGTTAGGTTTTAGCCGCCGTCTTTTTGTAAAAAGACGACAAATTTCGCAATATACGCCGCTAAATGAACTTTTTATAAATCGCTTACTTTTTGACCGTGATATCAAAGATCGTGTTTCTTGGACAAATGCTACTAAAAACGAAATTAAGACTGGTTGATGGAGTAGTCAATCTTAATTTCGTTTTGCGAGTATTTCAATTATTTTTTAAAGCACGTTCTTGAATGCGATTCCAATTGCGCTTAGTTATATCTTCGCGCTTATCGTATAATTTTTTGCCTTTGGCTAGATTTATGTAAATCTTGGCCAGGTGCTTTTTAAAGTATAAACGGGTAACTACAATGGTTAAGTTTTTTTCTTGACTTTGCGCTTTAAACTTAGTTATTTCTTTTCTATGTAGCAAAAGTTTACGTGGTCGCGTAGGATCATGGTCAGCATAACCGCGGCTTTCATATTGGGCGATATGAGCATTATATAGCCACATCTGTCCTTTTTCCTCACGTACAAAAGCGTCGTTAATGGAAACCTTACCACGACGCAAAGATTTGACCTCAGTGCCTTGTAAAGCCAAACCAGCTTCCAAACCATCCAATACATGATAATTGTGGTAAGCCTTTTTATTGGTGGCTATTGTTCTCTCTGGCTCCTTTTTAACAGGAGGTGGAGTAACTTTAGCGGCTAATTTAATTGGTTTTGTCTTGGCCATAGTTTATATATTATGGCTTAAAATACCTGTCCTTGCAAGGACAGGTGGCTATGGGGACGATTAAAACATCAACACTAGATGTTTTTTAGAAAAATTAGCAAAAAACCTCTTTAATTGCTAAAAAAGTTTTAAAATAGCTTGTTTGGGGGCTTGCAACTGCTCAGGTTTTGCGCTATTATGTTCTATGTTAGCAATCAACTCTTTTAATTGCTAACATAGAAAAAAGGCTTAATAATTAACAAAACTAAGGCACAAAATACTACAAGGAGGATACACGAAAAATGGCTTTTCCTTACGAACCCTTAATGAACATGGTGATTATCAAACCCAAAACTGAGACTATCTCCAGAGGCGGTATTTATATTCCTGATGCTGCTCAAGAGAAATCCTCAGAGGGCGAAGTGGTAGCTGTAGGTTCCGGTCGTTTGGATCCTAATGGCAATCGTGAAACCATGACCCTTAAGGTTGGTGACTATATTGTCTATCCCAAGTTTGGCAATACTGCTGAAGTTATCGTAGACGGTGAAACTTTTGTCATTATGCCAGAACATCAGATCATCGCTCGTAAAATTGAGTAACTTAGCTTAAAGTACCGGGTTTCAATTAAAAAATAAAGCAATATCTATAATTAGTTAGGAGTTAAAATGGCTAAAAAGATTATTTTCGGCGACGCTGTACGTGATGCTCTGAAAAAGGGTGTTAATACTCTCGGCGCCTGCGTTAGAGTGACTCTCGGCCCTAAAGGTCATCCAGTAGCTCTAGCCAAACCTTGGGGTGCTCCCTTGGTAATTGACGACGGCGTGACTATTGCCCGCGATATCGATCTACCCGATCCTTTTGAGAACATGGGCGCCCAATTGGTTAAAGAAGCTTCTTCTAAAACCAATGATGCCTGTGGTGACGGCACTACCACTTCCACTGTTTTGGCTTGTTCCATTATCAATGAAGCTTTCCGCAATATTGCCGCCGGTGCTGAGCCTATTGCCGTCAAACGCGGCGTAGAAACCGCTACTAATGTTTTAGTAGCTGCTTTACGTAAGGCCTCTCAGCCCGTTTCCGGTAGAGAACAGATTGTACAGGTGGCTACTATTACCGCTAAGGATCCTGAAATCGGCGATCTTATTGCTGACGTTATGGAAAAGGTTGGTAAAGACGGTGTTATCACTATTGAAGAATCACGCGGCATTAAATATTATGTTGACTATGTGGAAGGCATGCAGTTTGACCGCGGTTATCTCTCCCCCTATTTTGTAACTGATACTGCTCGTATGGAATCTGTCATGGAAGATCCTTATATCTTAATGACTGATCGTAAAATTGAGACAGTAGCCGAGTTGGTACCTGCTTTAGAGAAAATTACTCAAATATCCAAAAATATCGTTATTATCTGCGAAAACATTGAGCCTGAAGCTATGGCTACTCTTATTGTCAATAAACTACGCGGTGGCTTAAATGTTTTAGCTGTTAAAGCCCCTGGTTTTGGTGACAGACAAAAAGCTATGTTGGCTGATATGGCAGTACTGACTGGCGGTCGCGTTATATCTAAAGATACCGGTCGTAAACTTGATTCTCTTACCGAAGAAGATTTGGGCCGTGCCCGCAAGATTGTTTCCAACAAAGACAAAACCACCATCATTGAGGGTAAAGGTTCTATTGAAGAGATTCAAGATAGAATTCAGCAAATTCAAGTACAGATTGGTGAAACTGATTCTGCTTTTGACAGAGAAAAACTGCAAGAGCGCCAAGCTGCCTTGGCCGGCGGCGTAGCCGTCATCGCTGTAGGCGGTGCTACTGAGACTGAGATGAAAGAGCGCAAAGCTCGTGTAGAAGATGCTCTTTCAGCTACTCGCGCTGCTGTGGAAGAAGGCATTTTGCCGGGTGGCGGTGTCGGCCTTTTGAACGCTATGGCTGCTCTTAAAGATCTTAGACTTTCTGATGATGAGGAAGCCGGTGTGGCTGTTGTCAAGAAAGCTCTCACCGAACCGGTATATTGGATTGCCAGAAATGCTGGTAAAGATGGTTCAGTTATTGTCGCTAAGGTTTTGGAATGTCAAGAAGGCTTTGGTTATAATGCTGCTACCGATGAGTTTGGCGATATGGTAGCTATGGGTATTATTGATCCCACTATGGTGGTGCGTGCTTCTTTAGAAAATGCTGCTTCTATTGCCGGCATGGTATTGGTTACCGAATCCTTGGTAGCTGAAGTTAAAAACAACTACACTGATCTTACCCAGCCCAATGATGGCAGTATGTAAGCTTTAGTAACGCTCTCTCCTTTTTGTTGTAATATTTTAGTAAGAAAACTCTGCAAAAGCAGAGTTTTCTTACTAAAATACTGATAAATCAAACTTTCAAAACTTTAAAAGATATTCTTTATATTTTTAGTAGCTCCTAGCGATAAGAATAAATCTGAGCAAAGTAAATTTTTGACTTATAATTCCTTGTGTTATAATGAAAAAAGTTACATGGAGACTAAACTGCTATGAAAAAATCTTTTACAATAACTGTAGTAGTGCCTATCATTTGGGGTATTTTAGTAACTGGGTTTGCTGTTGGATGTATATTTAGTTTTATTATTAATGCCAAAGAAGATTCGCCGCAGATATTATGGGCTATATGTATACTATTAGGTTGGCTGATAGCCGGTCTAGTGCCGCTTCTTATTGGTTTTGCCTCTTGGCATACTCTAAACCAAGAGAAAAAAGAAAAAGCTTTGTCAGCAGATGATGGGGTTACTCAAAAATAGATTCAATATTGCTTTAAATTTAAATTATAAATTTAATTTTATAGCAAGTCTCACAGAGCTTTTGTGTCTGCGATATGATCCACTACAGCCGGCTTACGAGGTTGTTTAAGTAGAAAAGTGGCTATATTTCGGAGTCTATGTCACTAATGTCGTCTACAATAGCCAGAGCATCATCTTTTCCAATATCTGACCGTTTAAAAGTAGCTGCAAACCATTGGCAGCAACTATTGCTTTAGTACTCTTAGCTTTTAATATCAAACGTATGCGCACTAATTATCTGGCTTTGTGTAACTCTTATTCTCCTACACCGTCTATGGCCAATTTTTCAATTTCATTCCAAACCCTCTATTTTTCCGCATATGTCTTGTGAAGAGGGACGTTTAGCAGTACCACGGAAAAGCATGTGTTCTATAAAATGAGCGATGCCGTTTTCTTTTTTAGTTTCATGGCGACTACCGCAGTTTAGAAATATAAAAACCGTCATTGATGTAGTTTGTGGCATATAAGATAGCACCATGCGTAAACCATGAGATAAAGTGCTGATTTTATGCATAGATCTACCATTTTTAAAGTTTTGTAAGCGCGTCCATTCTAGTGTTTGAAGTCTTATTGTGCAAGTAATTGGTTTTGCGTCTTATATAGCAAAAATCGTAAAATATACCACAATGAAACCAAAGGAAGGGCAAGATTGTCAAAATTTTCTAAGGGGTATTTATATCTATTTTTTATCATATTTACCCCTATTTTCTTTTTAGCTTTGGGAGCTTCACTACTTTTTAATATGACTTTTCTATATACTGCTAGTTTTGATAAATACAATGTAAGTGATGCCACGCAGCTTTCTGAACAAGAACTTAAAAAAGTAGCTTCGGAAATACAAAAATATTTCAATAATGGCCAGGAATATTTAGTGATCACTGTCGCCGATCTTTCCGGTGATATTTTTGTACTTTTTGACGAGCGTGAACAAGAGCATATGAAAGATGTTAAAGAGATAGTACACCTAGCGTACGGCACCAGTGTTTTACTGCTGGCTACTTTCGTCATTTTATTGTTTATTGTTTATAAAAAGAAGCTTAAAGAAGCCCATGCTTGGCTTATATGGGGTGGTTTAGGTACTGCAGCCGCAGTAGCTTTATGCGTCTTACTAGCTATTGCCGATTTTGATAGTTTCTTTAATTTTTTACATTCACTTTTTTTCAGCGAAAAAAATTCGTGGGTTTTTGCGCCAGACTATTATTTAGTAGCGCTTTTTCCACCCGATTTTTGGATAGATATAGGTATACTTATCGGTGGCTTGATTTTTACAGGTGCTCTCATTATGATTTTTATAGGATTTTGGCGTAGCGGCCTTATTTATAGAAAAATCAAAACCTATAAATAAAGACTTTTAAGCGGTTTTTACTGCCTCTTTTTCTTGGTTGTGATATAATTCTAAACGTCTTATTTTAAGGATTTATCTATGAATCAACCTGTAAATGCAATTATAAACAAACAGGACGCTCTTTCGTCTTTTTGTCACCTTCATGTGCATACCGAATACAGCCTATTGGACGGTATGAGTCACCCGTTAGAACTTTGCCAAAAAGCTAAAGATATGGGCATGAACGCCTTGGCTATCACCGATCACGGAGCCATGTACGGTGTTATTAAATTTTACCAGGCAGCCAAAAAAGCGGGTGTCAAACCTATTTTAGGTTGTGAATTTTATGTGACTCCCAGCGGCATAAACGATCGCGAAAAAAAGGCTTACCATCTTACTCTTTTAGCTAAAAACAAGCATGGCTATAAAAATCTTATCAAACTAGCAACTATCGCTCAGATAGATGGTTTTTATTATAATCCGCGCATAGATCATGAGCTTTTACAAAAGTATGCTACCGGTTTAGTGGCTATGAGTGGTTGTTTAGCTGGTGAAGTTCCTCAGCTTTTAAAAGACAACAAGCTTCAAAAGGCCAAAGAATCAGCTTTATGGCATAAAAATACTTTTGAAGATTATTATTTAGAATTGCAATTGCATCCTATTCCAGAATTACAGGAAGTAAATTTTAAATTAATCCAGCTTTCTCAAGAATTAAATATACCGTTGGTGGCTACCAACGATTTACATTATGTAAACCGAGAAGATGCCGAATTTCAAGATTTACTTTTATGTGTAGGTACCGGCAAGATTGTTACTGATACTAACCGTATGCGTATGGATGGAAATCATTATTATCTGACTTCGCCACAGGAGATGGCTGCTAAATATATTGAATATCCGCAAGCCTTGATTGCAACTCAGGAAATTGCTGATAAATGTAATTTAGAGCTGGATTTCGGCAGTGTAGACTTACCAAGCATACCCTTGCCAGAAGGTTATACCGCTATTAGCTATCTACGAGAGCTGGCTTTACAGGGGCTAGCTAAGCATTACTCAGATGCTTCTGTTGAAGTACTCAAGCGCTTTGAATATGAGATGGATGTTATTGACAAGACCAAATTTGCTGATTATTTTTTGGTGACTTGGGATATTATACGTTTTGCTAAAGAGAACAATATTAAATACGGCATCCGCGGTTCGGCAGCCTCTTCCATTGTGTTGCGTTGCCTAGAAATTACATCTATAGATCCTATTAAATATCAGCTAGTTTTCGAACGCTTCTTAAATATAGAACGTCAAGAGATGCCCGATATCGATATGGACTTTGAAGATAAGCGTCGCGGCGATGTTATAAATTATGTGTCTGAGAAGTACGGTCATGACCATGTAGCTCAGATCGTTACTTTTGGTACGCTAGGTGCTAAACAAGCTATACGTGATACGGCGCGCGTATTAAATATCTCTTTACCGGATGCCGATAAGGTTGCCAAGCTTATTCCTGATCGTGGTGGTAGCCTTAGGGATTTTATGGCGGCTGTTAATAAACCCAATAGCCCTGACAACCATGAAATTTTAGCTTTACATAAAGAATTATTAGAAGAATACAATAATAGCTCTCTTAGCCGCGATTTAATTCAAAAAGCTACCCATTTGGAAGGAGTAGCTAGACATGCCGGTGTGCATGCCGCTGGCGTGGTTATTGCCGCTAAACCTCTTTCTGAGAC
>WRFJ01000025.1 GCA_009778865.1 Chloroflexota bacterium
AATGTTATGCCAGCGTATCAGTTACCCCCAGTGTACCCGACCTGGCCGTAGTTATTATCCCAGCAACAGGCGTAGCCGCTGCCGTTGAAGAATGTGGCCAAGTGGGCTGTAAATCGGTCATAGTTATTTCGGCTGGTTTTAAAGAAGCCGGCGAGGCCGGTATTCAACGCGAGCAAGAGTTGGCAGCAGTAGCTGAAAAATATAACATTCGTATTATCGGCCCCAACTGTATGGGCACAGTGGGCCCTAAACATAGGTTAAATGCTACTTTCTTTAAGAAGGGTATCCCCAAGGCTGGCGGTATAGCTTTCTTTTCACAAAGCGGTGCCTTTGGCTCGGCTATCTTAGACTGGGCCATCACTCGCCACATCGGCCTTTCCGGTTTTGTATCTATTGGTTCCATGATGGATGTAGACTTCGGCGACCTTATATATTATTTTGCCGATGATCCTGAAACCACCGCCATTTGTGTATATATGGAAACCATTCCCAATGCCAAAAAATTTATTGCTTCAGCCCGTTATGCTGCCAAGCAAGGTAAACCGATAGTAGCTGTCATGCCCGGACGCAGTGCCGAAAGTGCTGCTGCTGCTGCCTCACACACCGGTTCGATGGTGGGTAATGATATGTTTAATAACGCCGTTTTTGAGCGTGCCGGTATTGTACGTCTGATTAACCCATCAGATTTATTCCATGTGGCCGAACTTTTAAATTTGGGTAAACAACCTAAAGATCAAAGATTAGCTATTGTTACCAACGCCGGCGGCCCCGGCGTGTTGGCTACCGATGCCTTGATGGATGAAAAAGGTAAATTAGCCAAAATCACTCCCGAGTTTATAGCTAAAATCAACGATGATATGCCAGCTACTTGGAGCCGTTCTAACCCCATAGATATTATAGGCGATGCCGGTGTGGCGCGTTATGCTATTGCAGTGGATGCTGCCATCAATGATGAAAATATAGATGCTGTTACTGTTATCTATACTCCTCAAGGCGATGCCGAGTCAGAAGATATCGCCGATGCTGTTATAAAACTAGCCGAGACAACCGATAAACCAGTTATGACGGTGTGGATGGGTGAAGGCACCACTGAACGCTCTCGCTGTATGTTCATAGAAAAGAAAATTCCTGCTTACCGCTTTCCTGAGCATGCCGTGCAAGCTTTTGCCAATATGACCCGTTTTCAGAAGCTAAATGACAAATTAAACAGCATAGCAGCACCAGTTCAAGATAGCCGGCCAGCTGACAACAGTCACTTAAAAGCTATCATTAAAGCAGCTAAATCTGAAGGGCGCACCATTTTAAATGAAACCGAAAGTAAAACCATTTTAGAAGCCTATGGAATTGCAGCTACCCGCCCCTATTTTGCTGCCAGTGCCGAGGAGGCAGCTCAAATTGCCGATAAACAACTTAAATACCCAGTAGTAATGAAGATCGCTTCTAAAGACATATCACATAAATCGGATGTAGGCGGCGTTATTCTTAATCTTAAAAACGCTAATGAAGTTCGAGAAGCTTTTAGAAATATGATGGTCACGGTATCCCAAAATATGCCGGCAGCCCAACTGGATGGCGTTACTTTGCAAAGAATGGTATCTAAGTACGACTATGAACTTATAATCGGCTCAACTACCGATCCGGCTTTCGGCCCGGTCATATTATTTGGTGCCGGCGGCACCCAAGCTGAGTTTTATAAAGACGTAGCTGTGGGATTACCCCCATTGAACAGAAATCTGGCTCGTAACGTTATGACTGACACTAAAATCTACCAAATGCTATCTAAGGGCTTTCGCGATAAGCCGGTTGCCAATCTAGCTCTTATAGAAGAGACCCTAGTAAAATTCTCTAATCTTTTAGAAGATTTTCCGAGCATTGCCGAGATTGATATCAACCCGCTAGCTATGACCGCTGATGAAGCTATTGCCTTAGACGGACGTATTGTTCTTAAAAACCAAGAGTGCTGCTACGGTTGTGGAAGTAAAAGCAGTAATTTTATCGCTTCTCTCTAAAAATAAACAAAAATCTCTCTAAATTTGATTTAACCTCAAAAAAATAGAAAATGGGTTAATATCATTTAGAGAGATTTTTGTTTTGACAATAGTATAATGCCGGTTAAAGTATATATTAATTGATAATTATCAAATATTCTTGTATTATCTGTTATTATCAGCTACAATAAAACGATATTCTTTAAAAGGAATTCTGATAAAACCGTATATTTATGGAAAAAAGCATCACTAAAAAACATCCCGTCGTTAGATTTCTCAGTCAGTCTTTTACTGTGCTGTGGAGCGATCTGCGTTTTTTACGCCGTTTTTGGAAACGCACTCTTTGGACTTCTTTAATGACTCCTCTGCTTTATTTGCTAGCTTTCGGTGTGGGTATTGCCGGAATGGTAACAATGGAAGAAGGCGGCGGCAGTTATCTTGCATTTGTTATCCCGGGTATTATCGCCATTACTGCTATAAGCACCGCTTACAATGCCTCCGGCAACAAACTAAGTGTCGATAAAATATTTTATAAATCTTTTGACGAAGTGATGATGGCACCACTTAGCACTGATGCTGTAGCCTTTGGCAAAGGCATGGTGGGTGTGCTACGCGGTATACTGGCCTGCGGTTTATTTATTATTTTAGGTATGCTGATGACTAATGATTTTGTCGTCAACTGGCCTTTTTTTGCCGCCCTTATGCTTTCGCTTTTAGCTTTTTCATTTATGGGTGTAGCCGTGGGTGTCATAGCTAAGACTCATCAGGATATGTCTACTTTCAGCAGTATGGTAATCATGCCCATGACCTTTCTTTGCGGTACTTTGTTTGATCCGAATATAGCTCCGCAGTGGCTGCAGGTTATCTTATACTCTTTGCCTTTAACTCATTCTTCTACCGCCATGCGTGCTGCTGTGGCTAGCGGCGATATAATGTGGTGGTCACTAGCTTACATGTTAATATTTGCCATAATCTGCTATATAATTGCCCGTTGGCAAATAAAAAAATTGGATTTTTAGATGAACTTGCAGCTAAAACCTGTCATCGAAATAAAAGGCCTAACCAAGCGTTTCGGCAAGTTTACCGCCGTAGATAACATAGATATGACGGTAAACGAATGTGAAATATTCGGCTTTTTGGGGCCCAATGGTGCCGGTAAATCAACTGCTTTACGTATAATGACCACTCTTTCTAAGCCCACCGAAGGACAAGTACTGATCAGTGGTTACGATGTATTAAAGAATCCTTTGGCCGTTAAAGAGCAGATAGGCGTAGTACAACAAGTAGTAAGCTTTGACCGCGATCTCTCCCTGTGGGATAACATGGAAATGCACGCCCGCATGCACGGATTTAGAGGCCGGGAGGCTAAAGAAGCTGTGCGTAAGTCACTGGAATATGCCGGTTTATTAGATTTTGCCAATGTACTTTCCAACGATCTTTCGGGCGGTATGCGCCGTATAGCCCAGATTGTGCGCGCTTTGATGCATAGCCCTAAAATTATTTTTTTAGACGAGCCCACCACCAGTTTAGATGCACAAACCCGCCGTAAGATTTGGAGCCGAATACGTCTAATGCGTGAGCAAGGCTCTACTGTGATACTTACCACCCATTACATAGAAGAAGCCGAGGCTTTATGCGACCGCGTAGCTATTATTCATAAAGGTAAAATCATCGCCGTCGGCACGCCTCTTGAGCTAAGAGAGCAGGTTGGTTTATGGACGGTGGAATACGCTGCTATCGGCTCCGATACCGAGTATAAACATTTTGCCACTGAGGCACAAGCTAAGATATTCGGCGTTAGCTTGCCAGACAGTAAGCATGTACTTAAAATACGTCCGTCCAACTTAGAAGATGTTTTTATAGAATTTACCGGCACTCACGTCAGCGAACCACCAAGCGGCGGAAAGTCTTTATCTTAAAATAAATCTCTTGCCGAGAAAATGTTTGCCTTAGAAGTAGGATATGAAAAAATTAGCTTTTGGTTTTTCAGTTTTTATTTTGCTTGCAGCTTTTATTTTGAACGCATGTATAACTATTAAACCATATAGAGATCCATATGCAGATCCACCGTTAGTCAATATAGAAGAAACTTATTGGTACTTAGATACCAAAGATAACGGCTTGCCATGGTACTATCTGTACATTAAAGCCACCAATATCAGTAAGAAAAGTATTAAGGAAATAAAGTGGTACTGTGAATTTATTCCATCTGGGCATAACGAAGACGGAGTAAATTATGTGACTAGGGGTCTTGTGTTGCCATTAGAATGGCCTTTAGATAGTAATTGGCAAGCTGGTGAGCAAAAGATATTCCGTATACCTGTGCAAAGTGGTGAAGATGAGTATAAAGATGGTATTAAACTTATTATTGATACCATAAAACGTAGCGGCGTCATGCCTTTTTGGATCAAATACACCGGACTCGGTGGCAGTTGGGGTCAAAAAGACTTCGATCAACTTCTAGTCTTTCTCCCTATTGTTGCTATAGATCCAGAACTAAGAGCATATATAAAATACCTTGTCAAAATTGCTGATTTTACAATTTTAGAAAATAGTGAATAAACTACCATCACAGTCCTGCATTCGCAGTTAAATGCCCCGTTGCTCTCAGCTAAAAGCCACAAATCAGCCAATAAAAACCGGCTGAAAAGAAGCGTAATTTATTTCTAAGGTAATTATTGCAATAAACATATAACGAGAATTATTACTGTTTATTTCTTTTTTATAATATTTGCGCTAAAATAAAATATAAATAATTTTTGGCAGTAAAAATGATATTTTTGTACATTATTCTCGGCTTAATTGTTCTCTATTTGCTTTACCAAATAACCGCCAGATTGATAATTAAAAACACCAACTACCATAAAATAGTAAAAAATAATCCTACTCTGGAAAACAATTCTCGTTTTCTAATACAGCCGCCGCATATTGTTATATCGGCCTCCGGCATTAAAGAGAAACAAAAAGTGTTGGAAATAGGTGCCGGCAGCGGTCCTTTCGCCTTTGCTGCGGCTAAGGCAGTCGGCCCTAGCGGTACTGTTTACGCTTTAGATATTCAAGAGGATATGATTGATATTTTAAAAAGTAAAATGCAAAAAAAGGAAAACCAAAATCTTAATGTAGTGCCAGTTTTAGGCGATGCTTTAAATATAAACTTTCCCGACAATACTTTTGACATCGTATTCTTAGTAAGCATGCTGCAGGAAATTCCCGATAAAAATGCTGCCTTTACTGAGTTTAGGCGCGTACTTAAACCGGGCGGATTGCTTTCTATTTCCGAGACTTTAGTGGATATGGATTATTATATGAAAAAGACTTTAATAAAATTTGCCACTCAAGCCGGCATGGTACAAGCCAACTATAAAGGTAATTTTTTAAGTTACACCATTAGTTTTTTAAAACCATTACAATTATAAATAAACAGCCTCTTTGCGTGCGATTGCTCATAAAACTGCTGTGTGCTATACTTTTTTATAGCTAGGCGCTCCCTATCTAATATTTGTTGATTTGTTATAAACCGGCCTTAATAGGCGGTTTATTTTACGGAGGATAATTTGAAACTTTTTGTTATTGGCTGCGGGCAATGCGGCGGCAAGATTGCTGATCAGTTTGCCCTGATGAATAGTGTAGCTGAAAGACAGCGTCAGATACGCATTGCCACCAATGTCATAGCTGTTAATTCCGATGTGGCTGATCTTTCAGGCCTTGTGCACATTAAAAGAGATTATCAGCACCGTATTTTGATTGGCGCCCAAAAAACAGGTGGGCACGGCGTAGGTAAATTAAACGAAATAGGCGCTGAAATCGCCAGAGATGATGCTGATAAAATAATAGAAGCCATTCGTTCTTCCGAGCATTTTGCCGGTACCGATGCTTTCATGCTTATTGCTTCAGCAGCCGGCGGCACCGGTAGCGGTTCTGTGGCCGTGCTTACTCAATATATTAAAGAACGTTTCCCTGACAAGCCTGTTTACAATATTATCGCTTTGCCTTTTGCTTATGAAGAAGTAACTGAGGAACGTAGCGTCTACAATGTAGGCACTTGCCTTAAATCAGCCTATTTGGCCGCCGATGCTGTTTTCCTAGTTGATAACCAACGCTATATGGAAGACGGCATTTCTATTAAAGACAATCTTCACAAAATTAACTATGCTATAGTTAAACCTTTCTTTAACTTGCTGTGCGCTGGAGAAGAGACTAATGCTAGATATGTAGGTTCGCGCGTGTTAGACGGCGGCGACATTATTCAAACCCTTTCGGGCTGGAGTGTTATAGGTTATGGCAACAGCGGTACTGCCGGTAAAAAAACTACTTCTCACAATAAGAATGATTTTACCAATCGTTCAACTACCAACTCCAAGGGCCTTTCAGCCATGGAAGAAGCTCTAAATAAACTTTCTCTTAAATGTGAGCCGACCGATGCCCGCAAGGCGGTGCATCTTATATCCTGCCCGCCTACTGAGATGGGCATGGAAACTATTAAAGGTCTTTCAGCCCAGTTAAAGACTATGGCTACCAACGCTATAATTCGTAGCGGCGACTATCCCCGCTCGCAACGTAACGAAGTAGAGGTAACGGTTATTCTTTCCGAATTGGTAAATTCTAAAAAAGTAATGAGTTACTTTAATAAAGCTCTGGACTTCATGGCCGAAAATCAGAAGCGCCAAACCACTTTTGATGATCAGGAAAGAATTGAGAGATCATTTAGCGACCTGCCTTCCCTGTTCTAAACAAAAAAATGCCTGCTTAAAAAGCAGGCATTTTTTTGTTATGTAAAGCACTTAATAGTCGGCCAAGTTATATATTTTCGTCTTCACGGCCGTCACTGCGAGCAAACATTTGCGCTAAAGCATCCATCTTAACCTTAGTAGGCTTGCGGGAAACAAGTCCGCTTTCGCTTTCGTCTTGATCATATCCATTATCTGAAGCCCCCACACCGGGCATAGCGTCTAAAAGCGAAGTTTTCGGCTGGTTAATTTCAACGCGATTACTAGTTTTAAGAGCATCAGGATTTTCCAGAGCCTCCTTAGCTTTTAACACTGCAGCTAGGTCTACTGTTTTTATGTTATCAGCACCGTCAAGAAGATGACTAAAAACTTTAATCCAGTTATTAGCAGCAGTAGCAGCAGCCTCATTAGCAGCATTAATAGCTAAATCGGCAGCATTTTTGGCACGTTCGGCAGAAGCTACAGCTTGCAAACTAAGCTTTTCGCTTCTATCCAAGGCCGCCTGACAGGAAGCAGTAACTTGGTCGGCCAGTTTTTGAGTAGCCTCGCTCATCGCCTCCGCCTGTTTTAAAGATGCTTCTATTTTGACCGCCCACTCTTTCATGGTAGTTATAGCTTGGGCAGAATGCTCTCCGGCAGCAATAAGTTTTTCGTTAACCAGAGCACCTGTTCTGTTAGCTTGGCCCATCGCTTCAGTGGCCTGCTTTTTAGCTTCCTCAGAAACTACCACTACTTCTTTTTCTCTAGCAATAAATATATCTCTAGCCTCAATAGCCGTTCTGATAGCATTGCCGGCGTTATCCTCAGCGGTTTTATATCCGTTCTGCGCTGTATCCATAACGCCTTCAGCTCTGGCAATAATGTGCTGGCTTTTTTCTAAAACTTCATTAGTCTGCGTTTTGACTTGCTGCTCCATATCAAAAGTATTATTTTCCATGCTTACCAGGCGCTGCTGAACTATCGTTACCTCACTTGCAGCTCTAGTAACGCTATCTTGATGATTTTTCTCTACAACATCCAAACGATTGTATAAATCATTAACAGCAGCGGTCACTTCAACAGATTTTTGTATGCATAAAGCGTTGACACGATCAGTTTCAGCAGTGTTCTCCTTAGCTTTAATTAAAGACGCTTCTATCTCAGCCTTGATGCTGTCAGTACCGGCAATAGTCTGAGCGGTAAGGCTTTCATATTCGCGCGCAAGCAAAGCTGAAGCTTGCTGCGTTTCACTTAAAATCTTGGCCAGCTGTTCCTTGGAGCGTATAAACTCTTCGTTGGTAGCTGTTACAGATAAACGAGCGTTTTCTTGGGCTTTTTCAGCTTCGGCGGTAGCTCTGTTAAAAGAAAAAGACAATTCTTTGTTTAATTCATCTGCCGAAGCTACTACCTTTTCGGCGCGTCTAGATACTTCTTTAGAATTTTTCATGGCATCAGCCAAAAGGTTTTTTACTTTTTTGGCTAATTTATCATTAAGCGGCAGTTCTTCTTTAATAGATTCCAAAAGCTGATCAGCCAAAGCATCAAAGTTTTCCATAAATAACATACTCCTCGTATAACAGCATAGTTATCTTTTACAATCGTGCATAAGATAATAGGCCTTTAAAAGTTTGCCCTTTGCCATTATAAAAGGCTTAGGAACAATATACAACTATTTTAAAGCTTAAAAGCTTGGGCTATGGGCATAACACGATTATTATTAAAAGATTTGGGCGTTATGGCTACGCCGAGAGGTAACTGACGCATCTTAAACTGATAAGTTAAAGATTTTAAAACCATCTCTTTGGCTAAAGAGATATTTACGCCGTTACGCGCCATCTCAGTAAAATCCTGCCCTTCTTCAATATAGCTTTGTAATATATTGTCAAGCATCGGATATGGCGGCAGAGTGTCCTGATCTTTTTGTCCATAAAAAAGCTCGGCCGACGGCTCTTTGCTCAATATGCTTTCATTAATAGCTTTAACACCCAAAAGCTCGTTGGCCACATAACACAAACGATACACCAAGCCTTTGGCTATATCTTTAAGCGGCATAAAGGCACCGGCCACATCACCGTAGAGTGTGCCGTAACCGGCAAAAATTTCACTTTTATTACTGGTTGGCAGCACCATATAACCATATTTATTACTAAAACCCATAAGAATATTAGCACGTATTCTAGCTTGAATATTCTGTTTAGCTAAGCTATGTTCGCTAAATTCCTGTGGCATACTATCTATATAAGCCTTAAAAATTGGTTCAATGGAAATAGTGTTCCATTTTATGCCCAGCGTTTCAGCAAGAAAACGGGCATCACTTATACTATGCTCAGTGGAAAATTGCGAAGGCATAAGCAAGCCTTGAACATTTTCTGCGCCCAAAGCAAGTACAGCTATAGCTGCTGTAAGCGAAGAATCTACACCGCCAGAAAGACCCAATATAACTTTTTTAAAACCGCACTTAACAGCATAGTCTTTTACGCCCAGCACCAAAGCACGTAAAATACGGTGCTCATCATCTTCTTCAGTAGTTATTTTTTGTTTTATAAACTCTTTAACTGGTATTTTTTTTAAAGCTGTGAGCGTTTTTTTTG
>WRFJ01000026.1 GCA_009778865.1 Chloroflexota bacterium
CGCAGGCGCTTTCCACAACTTAGCTCTGAAAAGCGACGGCACTGTTTGGGCGTGGGGCAGCAACGGCTTGGGTCTATTAGGCAATGGAACTACTGATAATAGTAGCACTCCTGTGCAAGTCAATGGTTTAACAAGTGTTATTGCCATTGCGCGGCCGGAACTCATCACAGTTTAGCTCTGAAAAGCGACGGCACCGTCTGGACATGGGGCAGCAATCGGAATGGTCAGTTGGGCAATGGAACTAATGATAACAGCACCACCCCTGTGCAAGTAAACAGCTTGTCAAAAGTGATTGCCATTGCAGCTGGAAGTAGTCATAGTTTAGCGCTGAAAAGTAACGGGGCTGTCTGGGCTTGGCCTGCTAACTATGCCGATCTAGATAATAGATCTCATTACGATCCTGTACGAGTAAACGGCTTAACAAGCGGTTTAATAAAAGTGACTGCTATTAGCGCAGGAGGAAGTCATAATTTAGCTGTAAAAAACAACGGTACTGTTTGGGCGTGGGGTGTTAACATTTTGGGCCAGTTAGGCGATGGGACTAATTATAATTACAGTGAAACTGCCGTACGAGTAATAGGTCTTCCAATAGATAACGACAACTCTTGGATATGGTGGGCTTTAGGCGGTATTGTCGCTACTATTCTTTTTGTACTTCTATTGTGGTTTTCTATCATCCTGCTTAAACGTAAGAATAAACAGTCTGCTTGATTACTCAAATGAACCTATAAAAATATAACAGCATCAGCTTAAGTCTTCTGGTGTCTACCAAATCACAGATATTAGAATTATGACTGTTTTAATTCATTCTTTCATACTAAAAATAATCAGGCCAAACCTGTCTTAGTAAGATTAGCAAAAGATGCCAGCAACTTCTTTTGACCGGCCTCACCCCAAAACTGCACTACCACCTCGGCATCACTGCCTTTTTCTTTATAGGAAAGCACTACACCTTCTTTAAAAATAGGGTGGTGTACTTTATCACCTTGTTTTAAAGGCTCTATCTCAATATATTTTTCTTCGTAATGCGCAGGTGCATCCCAAGGGGCAAAACGTTCTTTATTTAAAGTGGTTTTCATACCGCTATCGGCAGCATCTTTACTTGAACTATAGTGACTCCATGGGCGATATTGCAACGGCGTTTTAATAACCATTCGCGGCTTTGAGTTACTTTTGTTATTTATATATTGTTCAGGAATATCATTTAAGAAACGTGAAGGATCGTTAATAGCAAATCCGCTATAACCTACACGTCCTTCACATCGGGTAATATACAAATACTTTTTAGCCCGCGTAATGCCCACATAAAACAAGCGACGCTCCTCTTCTAATTCACCCTCATCGGCCACCGAACGTATGTGCGGTAAAATATTTTCTTCCACACCAGCAATAAATACCGCTAAAAATTCCAAACCTTTAGCTTGATGCAAAGTAATAAGCGTTACCGCCGAAGCCCCCTCTTCCAGACTATCAACATCAGAAATTAAAGCAATATTTTCCAGTACCAACGGCAACGTTTCACTAGCTAGGCCTATATGCAACTGAAGAGTAGAGCGTAGTTCCTGTACGTTTTCCCAGCGTTCCTGGCCATCTTCCATAGATTGCAAATATTCCTTATATTTAATATCAATACAGATTAAATCAAAAAGACCTACTAAATCTAAAGCATCTATTTTTTGGCGCCAGCTTTCCAACATTTGATAGAAAGATAATAAAGCTTTGACAGCACGCAAAGAAAGCCCCGTTACCTGCCTTTCGGCAGATTTAAGCAAGGCCAAGGCATCATAAAGTAAAATATTATTATTTTCCGCCCACAAACTTATATCATTTAAACTCTTATCACCCAAACCGCGAGCCGGCGTATTTATCACTCTTAGTAGGCTGACACTGTCATAAGGATTTTGCATTAAGCGCATATAGGCCACAATATCTTTAATCTCTTTGCGCTCATAAAAACGTGTGCCGGCGGCCAACCTATAAGGCATACCATAACGTATAAAAGCTTCTTCTATGGCTCTGGACTGAGCATTAGCCCTATACATCACCGCCACATCTTTAAAAGAAGCTTTGCCGCCGGTAACCAAAGATTCTATCTCTTTTACTATATACTGCCCCTCTTCCTTTGGTTCAAGGCAGACATTGGCAACTATTTTTTCACCGCTGCCATTTTGCGTCCATAGTTTTATTTCTTTGCGATGTTTGTTTTGCGCAATTACTGCCGAAGCTGCACCCAAAATACTTCCCGTAGAACGATAGTTTTGCTCAAGACGCACCACTTTAGCTTGCAGATAGTCTTTTTCAAAATTAACGATGTTGCGGATATCAGCATTACGCCAAGAATAGATTGATTGGTCGGCATCACCCACTACGCATATATTGCCACTGCTACCGGCTAAAAGCTTGACTAGTTCATACTGCACCGGCGAAGTATCCTGAAATTCATCTACCATGACATATTGATAACGCGTTTGATACTTTTTTAAAACAGTTTCGCTATTTTGCAGCATATGCATGGTTTGCATAATAATGTCATCAAAATCCAGTGCTTTGGAAGATACAAGTTCAGACTGGTAACGCTTATATATATTAGCTACCTGTTTTTCAAAAAACGAAGCAGCCTTTTGTGTATAGATAGCCGGAGTAATAAGCTCACTTTTAGATTTGGATATCTCGGCGATAGTAGCATTAACAGCTATTGTTTCTTTAGAAATACCTACCTTTTCCATAACTTTTTTAATCAAAGCAGTTTGGTCGTCGCGGTCATAAATAGTAAAATCGCTGTCTAGATCTATAGTTTTACCATCTATACGTAGCATTTTGGCACATACAGCATGAAAAGTGCCCACCGTCAGATTCTCGGCCATAGGCCCCACTAAAATATTCAAGCGTTCTTTCATTTCATTGGCTGCTTTATTGGTAAATGTAACAGCCAATATGCGGCGCGGTGAAATACCAGCCACATTTAAAAGATAAGCAATGCGGTGAGTAATGACCCGTGTTTTACCAGAGCCGGGTCCGGCCAAAATAAGTAAAGCACCTTGTGTAGTTTCTACTGCCTCTTTTTGAGCAGGATTTAACAAAGAAATTATATCTGTCATGGTTTGTTATTCTATCATTTTATGAATATCCGTGTCTTTTCTTAAGACAAAGGCCAAAAATGTGCTTTTTATAGAAATTCTTTTATCAGCCTTGCTACCCGCAAATTTATGCCGCTTACTTGGGTAAGTTCTTCAACATTGGCTTGGCGCACTTTATTGACACTACCGAAATACTTAATAAGAGCCCGCCGTCTGACGGGACCAATTTCGGGTACGTTATCCAAGGCCGAGGCAGTAGACTTTTTAGCACGCAGATCACGATGATAACTAATAGCAAAACGATGAGCTTCATCGCGTATGTGCCGTAAAATAAGCAGCCCGACACTATCCTGCGGTAAACATATACTTCGTAAACGCCCCCTTATAAAAATCTCCTCTTGTTCTTTGGCAATGGAAGCTAAAAATATATCGTCGATACCAGCTTCGTTAAAGGCTTCTTGGGCTGATGATAACTGGCCTTTACCGCCATCTATTAATATAAGGTCCGGATAATCGGCAAAGTCTTCATCTCCTAAACGGGACAGGCGACGGGCAATCACTTCTTTTATTGAAGCAAAATCATCGGGAGTATCGCCTCGCCGAATACGGAAGCGACGATAATCGGAGATTTTAGGCTTACCGTCAATAAACACACTCATTGAAGCCACTGTCAATGTACCTTGAGTATTGGATATATCATAACACTCTACGCGTTTGGGCAATTTATTCATTCCCAAAGTCTCTTGAATCTGCACTAAACCCTGGCTGGCACGGTCATCATGTGAAAGCATATGTTTAATATTATATCTTTCCACAGCATCTTTAGCATTTTTATAGGCGCTTGCCGCCAGTTCCATTTTAGGGCCGATTTTGGGTTTTTTTACAGCCACACTTGTACCGCGCTTACCTTTCAGCCATTCCTGTAAAAGCTCGTAATCAGTCGGCTGTTGATAAACAGTGATAAGAGCAGGCACATTGGAAGTTGCTGAATAGAAAAGTTTGATAAATTCTTCCAAAACCTTTTCTTCACTCTCTCCCTCTACTCCTTGTAAAATAAAAGCTTCTCTGCCCGTCAATGCTCCGGAACGTACAAAAAAAGCCTGCACGGCAGCAGTATCTTTTTCAATGTACGACGCCAAAACATCTTGGTCTTCTTTTGACTTGGCTGAGATCTTTTGCCCTTCGGCCACATCTTTTACTGCAGCTATCTGATCCCGTATAAAAGCTGCCTTTTCATACTGCATATTTTGTGAAGCCTGGTTCATTTTGATCTGCAAATCTTTGATGACAGCATTATGCTTGCCCTGCAAAAAGGCTATGGACTTTTTGATGCTTTCCATATAATCTGCCTGGGAAACAACTCCCATGCAAGGCCCGCTGCAACGCTTAATATGATACTCTAAACACGGACGGTTATTTTTGTGTGGCTTCAAATCTTTGCGGCATGAACGAAATGGAAAAATATCTTTAATAAGATTTAAAGTTTGCCGCACCGAAAACGCTGAGGAAAAAGGACCAAAATATAAACCGCCGTCTTCTATATGATTGCGCGTAGCCCAAAAACGCGGGTAAGGAGTTTTTATATCAACTTTAATATAAGGATAAGTATGTCCGTCTTTAAGAGCAATATTATAATGCGGATGATGCAGTTTAATGAGATTTAACTCTAAAATAAGAGCTTCCTGTCCGTTGTTTACTGTAAAATAATCTATATCGCACACTTCTTCCATAAGCAAAATGGTTTTGGCAGTAAGCCCCTTATGGCTGCCAAAATAAGAAGAAACACGATCACGTAACAATATAGCTTTGCCCACATATATTACTTGCCCACCGGCGTTTTTCATAACATATACGCCCGGGCTTAAAGGAAAGCGTTTGACTGTTTCTTTTAGTGTTTGTTTATCCATAAATCTCAGATAAGTATCTTGTTTTTTATATTAAGTTTAACATAAAATTTGTTTAGTAAGAAAAAATCTGTTAAGATAGTATAATTTATATTGCGGAGGCTCTAAATTGAAAGATCTGATAGAAAAGTTTTTAGAACACCTGCGAGTGGAAAAGTGATTTTCTAATAATACCATAGAAGCTTATATGAATGATTTAGGCCAGCTGGCTAAGTTTGCCGCAGAAGAATCTGCTGCTGAAAATCGTCAGGCTTCATGGAAGAATTTTAGCCGCCAAGATATGTTGGCTTACCTGCTTTTTCTCAAAGAAAAATCCTATTCCGATGCCACCAAAGTACGTAAAGTAGCCGCTGCTAAAAGTTTTTTTGCCTTTCTTATAAATGACGGCAAAATAAACGAAAATCCTACCAAAAACATCGAAAGTTTTAAAGCCGGAAAAGCTTTGCCCGGCACTTTGACCATATCAGAAATACGTGCTCTTTTAGAAATACCTAAAAATAATTTTTCACTGGAAGGCAAGCGCGATTGCGCTATGTTGGAATTGCTTTATGCCGGCGGTCTGCGTGTTTCTGAGCTTATTGACTTGAATCTCGGTGATATAGATTTTGAAGTGCTCACTGTACGTTTAAGCGGCAAAGGCGGCAAAGAACGTCAAGTACCTATACACACCAGATGCGCCAATAGTGTTAAAGACTATATACAAAATATACGCCCTAAGCTTTGTAAAGAACCAAACGAAAAAGCCTTATTCTTAAATGCTAGAGGCGGACGTTTAACACGTCAGGGTCTTTGGCAAAAACTAAAGGCTTATGCCAATGAGGCCGGCATTGCTACCGTTATAACTCCGCACACTTTGCGCCATTCTTTTGCTACTCATATGCTAGCCGGAGGTGCCGACCTAAGACATGTGCAAGAAATGCTGGGGCATGCTTCCATTACTACTACCCAAGTTTATACTCATCTCACTTCTGATTTTGTACGTCAGCAATATAATAATTCCCACCCCCGTGCTAAATAAGCTGCCGTTTAAACATAGTAAGCTTGCTTCTTGCAATACTCCCGAGCAATCTTACTATGTTTATTTAATACGATATTTTTTATCGTAATAAAATATTTAACTAAACATCTCCCTTTCACCGACGTAAAGTGTTAAAATAGTATATTGTTTTTAAATACATCTAAGACTACGGCTTGCGCTATAATCCATAGTCTTAAAGAAAGCCTTATGGAAATATGTAAAATGAACGACTATATAAGGGGCAAAGAAACTCACCCCGCTGTGTTTAACGGGCAAAGCCCGCAAATAAAGAGCGTTATGCCACGCTAAAGTTTTAGGCAAAGAAACTTGATGTTTCTTTTGTAGGAAACTTTGCGTGGCTTTTGTTTTAGACCGCTAATAAATATCAAGCACCCGCCATATTAATAGAAAACCGGGTGCAACAAGGAGCTAACAAATGGCTACTTTTACTCCTGATACCGTGCGCAATGTTGCCATCTTATCGCATAGTGGCGCTGGCAAAACTACTGTGGCAGAAGCAGCCCTTTTTACCGCCGGCGTTACCGATCGCATAGGCAAAGTAGATGACGGCACTACTGTATCTGACTACGATACTGATGAAATAAAAAGAAAGATCAGCATCAATCTTACCTCTCTGCCTTTGGTATGGAAAGACACTAAAATAAATATATTGGACGCTCCCGGCTATTTTGATTTTGTCGGCGAAGCTAAAGCTGCCGTACGTGTAGCCGCCTGCGGCATTATAATTATCAATGCCACTTCCGGACCTGAAGTAGGCACTGAGATGGCTTGGCGTTATTGCGATGAACGTAATCTGCCACGTGCTATTTTTATCAATAAAATGGACCGCGAAAATATAAACTTTGATGCCTTAATAAACAAAATACGTGATAAGTTTGGCTCTAAATGTGTGCCGGTGCAGATACCTATAGGTGCCAGCGATAATTTCCGCGGTATAGTCAATTTAACCAGTCTTAAAGCTTACGCCGGTTCTCCGGAAAAAGAAATAGCCATGCCGGCCGAATGTTCGGCGGAAGTAGATAAATGGCGTGAAAAGCTGGTGGAAGCTGCCGTAGAGAGCGTAGACAGTCTGGTAGAAAAATATTTAAGCGGTGAAGAATTAAGCCATGAAGAAATAGCCCAAGGTCTTAAAAAGGCCATTTTAGATGGTGCAGTATATCCAATTTACATCGGCTCGGCTTTAAAAAACATTGGCATTGCCTCTTTGCTGGATGCTATTGTGGAAGACACACCTTCATTGGGAACCAAAGGTTTTCATTTAAACGGGCAGCATATATATCCCAAAGCCGATGGCAAGGTAACTGCTTTGGTTTTTAAGACCACCGCCGATCCCTATGTGGGCAAATTAACTTATTTTCGTGTCTACAATGGCACTTTAAAATCCAATTCTTCTATACGTAACCAAGCTAAAGGTGTAGACGAACGCATTGGCCAGTTATTATCTATACGCGGTAAAACACAAACTCCGGTAGATGAAGTAGTAGCCGGAGATATCGGCGCAGTAGCCAAATTAAGTGCGACCGCCACTTGTGATGTTTTAGGCGAAGGCAGTTTAGATGGTATCAGTTACCCGTCACCAGTTTTTAATGCCGCCGTACACCCTAAAACTAAAGCCGACATGGATAAAATGGGCTCTGCTTTGGCCCGTCTTTCTGAAGAAGATCCTACCATCCGTATCTATCGCAATAACGATACCAACGAAACTATTATTAGCGGTATGGGTGACACTCATGTGGAAGTTTCTATAGAACGTGCCAGACGCAAATTCGGTATAGACGTGGAACTGTCTACTCCTAAAGTATCGTACAAAGAAACTGTTACCGGCAAAGGGAAGGGCGACTATAAACATAAAAAGCAAAGCGGCGGTCACGGTCAATACGGCCATGTAGTGCTTGAGATTTCCCCCAGAGGACGCGGCGAAGGTATAAACTTTGAAAATAATATAGTCGGTGGAGCTATCCCTAAAAACTATATACCAGCTGTGGAAAAAGGTTTGCAAGAGTTTTGCATAGAAGGCATTTTGGCCGGCTATCCGGTGGTAGATTTTAACGTAAACCTATATGATGGTTCTTTCCATCCGGTAGATTCATCGGAAATATGCTTTAAAATTGCCTCTAACCAAGCTCTTAAAAAAGCTATGGCCGATGCCGGGCCTGTATTACTGGAACCTATTATGATGCTGCAGATTACTATTCCCAATGAATATACCGGCAATATCATAGGCGATTTAAATACTAAACGCGCTCAAATTATCGGCATGAACCCCAGCGGAGATTTAAACGTTATCCAAGCTTCAGCACCGCTTGCTGAAGTAAATCGTTATGCTATAGATTTAAAATCTCTGACTCAAGGACGCGGAAGTTTCTCTATGGAGCTGGAAAGATACGATCAAGTGCCGCATCACATCGCCCAAGGTGTTATTGAAGAAGCACAAAAAGCACGTGAAGCAGCAGCTTCAGCTTAAGTTGATTTTCTTATTAGTTTTAAAAGGCGGCTTCAAACCAGAGCCGCCTTTTAAATTTGTGCCCATACTAATCGTTCTATGCCAGCTAAATCTTTTTCTATACCACTGTCTTTCACGTAGGATAAATTTTTATGTAAAATATTTAATACTTCCTGAGCCTGACCGATACCTACTTCTAAAAATACTCCGCCGCCATCTTTTAGATAATATTCTAGTTGAACAGCCAGTTTTTTAATAAGCTCCAAAGGATCTCCCCCGCAATATAGCGCATTATAAGGTTCAAAACCATCAGTCTGCGCTTGTCCATACGATACATAAGGCAGATTAGCAGCTATAACATCTGCTTTTTGACTGCTAATTGACTCAAGCAAATCACTTACCAAAAAATTAACGTTTGATACATTGTTTAAAACAGCATTCTCTTCTGCCACCTCTAAAGCCAAAGATGAGATGTCTAGCGCCCGTACTTGAGCTTTTTTGAGTTTTTGGGCTAAGGTTATGGCTATAGCGCCGCTGCCGGTACCCACATCAAATACTATAAGACTTTCTTGTGTTTCATATAAATCTATTATCTTATCCACTAATAATTCAGTTTCCGGCCTAGGTATCAAAGTGTTTTTATTGACTTTAAAAGGAAGGCCGTAAAACTCTTGAACCCCCGTTATATAAGCTGATGGCTCGCCTGTTAAACGTCTGGTCACTATTTGCCGCATAAAAGGCTCTTCGTCTACTTCTTCATCTAAATGCAAATATAATTGGGCAGCCGAATAGTTAAAAAAGAAGCGGGCC
>WRFJ01000027.1 GCA_009778865.1 Chloroflexota bacterium
GCTAGTATTCTCAATCACTACATTTAAAAAAAGCCACGGCGAATTATCTTCGTCCAAACCTAGCTGCCAACTAATCTTATTAACTTTTACAGGTGGATTGTCAAATGAATGCTTGCTGTTACACGCAACTATGTTCAAAGATAATGCAATAAGAATTATAGTTGAAATAAATATTAAATATTTATTTTTCATCTTCATATTAAATAACCTCATTTTAACCATGTTATATTTTATCGTTAATCTCAATAGTTTTAGGGGCCACAATTTACCCTCAAATAGTACGAACAGTGCATCCCTAAATCTAGATAGCGCGGGAAGTTTGTGAAAAAAGAAGCCTTAAGATTCTTTGACATGATGCGCTTCTCTCGCTGAAACAGCTTATTTTATTTCACCATCTTAACGAGAGAAGCGTGCATCAGTTTTTAATTGTCTTATATGGGATTAAAGTCAGGTATACGCACTGAATTATAAAAAAGAAAATGAAAAGTATAGGTACTAGTTTGGATATCAAATCCTTTTTGGCCCCAACTACTACCAAAACTGTTAAAATCTACCCAATAAGGCATGATATTACTGTCAATTAAACTATGAATGTTATATGTTACACTGCCAAATTCATATTCTACACTACAAAAAGGCAAAGAGTATGTTTGTGTCTGTCCGGCTTTTAAGAGACCATTCATGGGCCAGTCAATTTGTAATGTTATAGCCCACCCTCCTTTTATAGGACTGTTACGATCTCCACTAAGAATTCCTCCAAGCTCATTGTTTTCATCGTACCAAAACAAATCAGCACCAATATAAGATTTAATAGCCTTAATATCTTTATTGCTAGTATTGGTAATGGTAACTTCTAAGTAAAACAATGATGCGCCGCCAGAATCTTCATCAATATACCACTCTGTCTTTTCTATTTTTAGTGGTGATGGATTATCTGTATATGGATCTATTGGAGTGATGCTACGTGCTATAACAAAGATTGACAAAGCAAATAATGCCGCACCGATTAGTAAAAAAGCAACTCTTTTTTTCATATTAGTGTGTCAGTAGGTAAGCCTTAAAGGATCGCGACTACAATAGCTAAAATAGCAAGAACTATGCTAGCTACAGTAGAAGCGTTATTAGAATTTGACATAGGAACGGCACTTACTTCATACGACCCTAGATGATCACCGGTCGTTTTGTCAAAGCCAGTCCCAAGAACAATTCCACCATATTCAGTGGTCGTAACAAAAAGAGTTGTATGCTTAGCACTGCCCATAAATCCAGTTGATACTGCATCATTAAGAGTGTAAGGGCCAGTATAATAAGGATGATACTTTAAATTGGAATAAGTTGGTGTTGAATCTAAACTTACTTTTGTCCAACCGTTGTAGGTTCCCATGAATGTATAAGTGCTATATGCGTCAAATACTATATTGCCATCACCATGCAGGAAATATGCACATGCATATATTATAAAGTGAGTATCGTTAGAAATTGTACCATAATAAAAAGCACTGGCATCGCAATAAAAACTGCATTGGCTCGGGCAGCTGCCACTAACAGTTGCCATATACGGATCTTCATTTTCCACAGTCCCACTACTGGATATTAAAGCAGATTCGTGCTCATGTCCAACTGATGAATACTCAATACGTACACCCAAATTAGTTGAATCAAAATAAATAAGCAACTGTTCTGCCGGAGTTAGCGAATTAAAATATGCATTTATATCATCAACCATTTCCATTTGCTTATTTAGATAATGGAGTCTAGCAGCAATTTTATCTTGAGTTTCTTGCGTCATACTTTTAAATGTTGCTGTAAAATCATTAGATTGCGATAAAGTCAAAGCAACAGACGCATAAAGCTGCTGATTCTGATATTCTTCAGTATTTGATTTAGCCAAGGCCACGCCACTAAACATAGACGCTAGTATCAATACAGATGCTAGTGTCATGCCTACTTTTTTAATTATTTTAACCATTTGTTTTTTCTCCTAATAATATTTTTGTTGTCCAGGTTTTGCGCATGGCAATAAAATTATGTTTTCCTAATTACTTAAATAACCAAAAATTATAGTGTTACGTTTAATCATCTCCTTCCTGCGTCGTATTAGATATATAGCTTAGTAATACTTATTTATAGATGCTTTTAGCATATAGTATAATGTTACAATCAGGTCAATAGGACTTTGTCATGTATAACACCTAGGTATTTATCGGTATTTATACCCTTAAAACATCAATGTTACAGTGTAGTTAATATTGAATACTAATCTGTGGTCTAGTATAATTAAACGAAGCTTCTTATAGCAGGAGGACTACTGATGGCAAGAAAAAATGATGGCTTTTTATCTGTAAACGAATTTGCTAAGCTCACTCGTACAACCAAAGCGACATTATGGCATTACGACAAAATCGGGCTACTTTCACCGGTATCACGCGGTAAATATAATGACTACCGTTATTACCGAAACGAACAAATGACCAGTATTAACTTCATTCGTACTTTTCAAGCCGTTGGGATGTCATTGGAAGAGATTAAGAGCTTAAAAGGTAATCTCAATCCAAAAACTGCTGATGAGTTCCTTGCGCATCAACTAGAGAAAATTGATGCCAAGATTGATGAATGGGTTCGCACCAAGAAACTCGTAATAACAACCAAAAACATTATAAATTCAGTTGCAAATATCAACGAGAAAGAAATCACTGTCCAGTATATGCCAGCGGAAGCGATTATTCTTGGTGAGTTAAACGATTACAGCCGTGGTAGAGATGGTTATGATGTGTTATTAAGTTTTCACCAGATGATGAGCAAGCAATGTCACGAAGTTGATCTGAATTATTTAGTGTGCGGGATTCTTTCCGTCGAGAGAATTATGCAGGGGGACTATGTTCATCCTGACAGATGCTATTTTAAGAATCCTGATGGTCATGACCGAAAACCTGCGGCACTGTATGCCATCGGCTATAACCGCGGTTGGTATGGCAAAGGTGGAGATTTATATAAGCGCATATTGACGTACATAGAAAAAAACGATTATGAGATATGTGGTGATTTTTATGAAGAACATCCGCTTAATGAAATTTGCATGGGTGACGATAACAATTATTTGATGAAAGTGATGGTACCTATTCAAAAGAAAGGAACCAAAAAAATGTCAAATAGCCTATAATAGCCGAGAAAGATAAGAGCTTATAAAATGACCAAATATAAATGCGCCTGTTGCGGCAACTACACTTTAGATAGCGAAGCTATAGGAACTTTTGAAATTTGCCCAACCTGCTTTTGGGAGGACGATATAGTACAACTTGATAATCCAGAATATGAAGGTGGGGCTAATAAAGTTAGTTTAAATCAAGCAAAAGAAAGCTACAAAATGATTGGTGCAATTTCCCACCAAGCGTGCCATTTATCTGTTTATATGGAATTTTAATCGTAAAAGTCGCTCAAAATTAGTGTTTTTTAGTCTTAATGGCACACAGATAGCACAAAAATTTAAGAATCAGTTTTGGTTTCCTATGCATATGCTGTCAAAACACACTGAACGAATCTCAACGCAGACCACTTCTTAAGTTTTTGCATTCTGAGGTTTTTTAGTCACACGTAACATATAAACAGCACCCAGTATACCAGCTACCAAAGAGCCTATAAGAATAGCCAATTTAGAAGAAGCTATTAAAGCATAACTGTCGGCATTGGTAAAGGCTAATAAAGTAATAAAGATGGACATGGTAAAGCCAATACCGCATATCATACTCATAGCTATAATCTGCTTCCAGCTTATCGACGGCGGTTTTTCAATCCAGCCCAGCTTAGACATAAGGAAAGTAAGACCAGTAATACCCAGCGGTTTACCAACCACTAGACCCAACAAAATACCCAAAGCTACAGGCGACAACAGATTAACGCCCTCACCGCCAATAGTTACACCGGCATTAGCAAAGGCAAAAAGCGGCAGTATAAAAAAGCTAACTGGCTTGGCTAGGCCATGCTCTAAACGAAGTAGAGGAGAAGTAATATCTTTGTATTTAGTGCCTAATTCGTCTAGTACTTCCTGCTGATGTTCCGACAGTATTATCTTTTTCATTTTTATGAACGAACTGCCAGTCTGATCTAGCTTATTCATGGCAGCACGTCCTTCAGCAGTATATTGCTTGACGGATATTTTAGCGGCTGCCGGTATCGTTAAGGCCAGTAATATGCCGGCAATAGCCGCATGTATACCACTGTGCTCAAAACAAAACCAGATAACTAGGCCTACCAACAGATACGGCACTAACGAACGCACGCCGGCCATATTAAGAATAAACAGGAAGATCATAGCAGCTAGCGCCACCAAGAGATAAGTAACAGCAATATTACTGGAATAAAAAATGGCAATAACAATAATGGCACCGATGTCATCAGCTACTGCTAAAGACATAAGTAAAACTTTTAAAGCTACCGGTACACGTTTACCAAGCAGCATAAGTACGCCTAAAGCAAAAGCAATATCAGTAGCCACAGGAATCCCGAAACCATCAATATTGCCGTTCTGCATAGAAAGATTAAAGACTATATAAATAGCGGCTGGTACAATCATGCCGCCTAAGGCGGCCACTATCGGAAAGGCAGCTTTTTTGCCGGTGGAAAGCTCGCCCGCTAAAATCTCACGCTTAACTTCTAAACCAATCATGAGAAAGAAAATAGCCATCAGAAAATCATTGATGAACGAGCCAAAAGTCATCTCTAGGGCCCAGCTGCCAAAGCCAATAGTAAGCTGTAGATCCCACCAGGAAAAATACGAAGAGGCTAGGCCGCTATTAGCAAAGATAAGAGCCAACAAAGCAGCAAATACTAAAAATATGCCTGGAAAGGCTTCCTGACTAAGAAAGGCTTTTATCTTGTTCCAAAATAAAGATTTAGACGCAACAGCAGCTGACATAGCATTCTCTTTTCATTATTTAAACTGCCTAGAAACATTTTCATTACGCAACTGTTATCATTATATAAAAAACTTCAGTAAACTCAAAATAACTAGATGCAGCAGCTCTCATATTGTTCCTTTGACGTACTTCACTATAACAATCAGGGGGTGTATACTGGTAGAAGCAAAGGGGATTAAGCAAAACAGCTGTTTCATGACCTAGAATTCAACTGGAATGGAAATAGTTATATGCCTTGGCCGACTGTATGCCCATAGCTAAATATATGTTACAATGACTGTAATATTTTGTAAAAAGGAGCACCTTAATTAAATGGCCTTTTCGCTAATACCTAAAGATGTAAAATTTGCTGAGTTTTTTGAACGCAGCATAGCCAATATGTGCTTAGCGGCCGAGTGCCTTGCTGAGCTTTTTGCTAACTGGAGCCAATTAGAACAAAAAGTGCAAGAAATCAAAGATAAAGAACATATCGGCGACACCATTACCCACGAGATTGTTTCCACTCTTTATAAAACTTTTATTACTCCATTTGACCGTGAAGATATTAACACTTTAACCCAAAGCATAGACGATGTGGTAGACCATATGGACAAAGTTGGCCAATCTCTTAAAGTGTACAATTTAGAGAAACCTTATCCGCCGGCTAAAGATATGGCCAATATAGTATTGGATTGTTGTCGTCAGTTGGAACAAATAGTGCCTTCTTTACGTTCTCCTGCAACATTAAAAAATACTGAGGAATATCGCAAAGAAATCCATCGTTTAGAAAATCAATCCGATACTATCTATCGTCGTTCATTAGGAGAGCTTTTCAAAGAATCTGATGATTTTAAATATATCATCAAATGGCGTGAAATACTTTCCCATTTAGAAGAAGCCGTGAACAGTTGCGAAGACGTGGCCGGCGTCATAGAGGGGATTGCTGTCAAGCATGCTTGATCTTTTACTGTTAATTTTAACCGTCACCATGGCGCTGGCTTTTGGTTTTACCAACGGCATGAACGATGCAGCCAACGTCATGGCCACACCCATTTATACCCGTGCCATGACACCTAAACAAGCTGTCATTGTAGCCGGCATTTGCAATTTTGTGGGTGCTATTACTGGCACAGCTGTAGCTATAACTATTAGCAAAGGTATAGTGCCCAACGATGAAATGACATATTCTGTCATTATCGGTGCATTATGCGCGGTTGTTTTATGGGGTATTATTGCTACTAAAATGGGACGCCCTATTTCTTTAACTCACAGTCTAGTATCAGCTCTGGCTTTTTCTGGTGTAGCCGCAGCAGGTTTTGGCGGTATACAATGGTCAGGCATGCTTACCATAGGTTTGGCCGTTATCTGCGCTCCGCTTTTGGGCTTTGGAGCCGCCGCTATACTAATGGTTATTATTTATTGGATATTTCAACGCGCCAATCCTTCCAAAATTAACACTGCTTTTTCACGCGGCCAATGGTTTGCCAGTGCTTTTATGGCCTATGCCCATGGTAAAAATGACGGCCAGGGACCGGTGGGCATCATTTTAATTGCCTTTATACTTTTTACCGGCGATGCCGCAATGTGGGACGAGGCTATTCCTATGTGGATCAAAGTTATATCCGGTCTCTCTATTGCTGCTGGCACAGCGATTGGCGGTTGGCGAGTGATTAAAACTTTAGGTATGAAAGTCACCAATTTACGCATGGTGCAGGGTTTTGCCGCTCAAGTAGGCGGCGCCTCTATAATAGAGCTGGCTTCTTGGCTGGGCATCCCCGTTTCCACCACTCATTGCATTACTGCTTCTGTGATGGGCGTAGGAGTAGTTAAACGTCCGTCAGCTGTACGCTGGGGTTTGGCCAAAGATATAATTCTGACTTGGCTCGTAACTTTCCCTCTCTGTGGTTCTTTAGGTTTTATCGCAACTTCAATTTTAAATTTCTTCATTTAATTTTATCAGCATAAAACACTCGTAGGCTGTTTGGAGATTTATGCAACTGCCCCAATACTTGAATTTGACTTTATAAAGCTATTATTGCTATTATTTAACGGCAAATCATTGCCGTATATACACAAAAGGATTTAATTAATGAAAAACATCGTTATGAAAGAAAGTGCCTGCTTAGCCTGTGGCTTATGCCGGGTTTATTGCCAGGTAAAACACTCTCCTACCACCGACGTGGTAAAGACTTTTCTACGCTATGAAGCGCCACAGCCGCGCCTGCGCATAGAAACTGATAGACCGGCATGTTTTTCCGTACGCTGCCAGCATTGCGAAGACCCAGAGTGTGTTAAAGGCTGTTTAACCGGCGCACTTTCTAAAGACTCGCTTACCGGCATAGTAGACGTAGATCATGATAAATGTATGGGCTGTTGGACTTGCACTTTGCTGTGCCCTTTTGGTTCTCTTATTAAAGATAAGAAGAGCGGCAAAATCAGTAAATGCAATTTATGCGCTGATAAAAGCGAGCCTCAATGTGTAAAATATTGCCCAAACGGCGCTTTGTTGGTAGCTGAGGTTTAAAATATGATCGCTATTGTCGATTACGGAGCCGGTAATATTAAAAGTGTAGCCAATGTTTTTACCAAACTGGGCGCTGATTTTATGGTAACCTCCGACCCACAAGTAATCGCCAAAAGTAAGGCTTGTGTTTTTCCAGGTGTAGGTGCTGCTGGTTTTACTATGCAAGCCCTCAAAGAAAGGGGCTTGGATAATGCCGTTAGGCGGGCTGCTGACTCTGGTAAACCGTTTTTAGCAGTATGTGTGGGTATGCAAACGCTATTTAGCCATAGTCAAGAAGATAATGCGACTTGTTTAGATATATTTAAAGGCACAGCGCAGCATTTTGCGCCTAATCTTAAAAGTCCACAGATAGGCTGGAATCAAGTACATTTTACTAAAGACTGCCCGCTATTTGAAGGTATAAGTAATGACAGCTACTTCTATTTTGTGCACAGCTATTACTGCGTGCCAACTAAGCCAAGTTTAACCTGCGCTACTTCCGACTACGGTATAACCTACACCAGCGCTATTTGGCAAGACAATGTTTACGCCGTACAGTTTCACCCCGAAAAAAGTGGCTTTAACGGCATCAAAATATATTACAATTTTATTAAACAAGTTAAGTAAAAGGTGCGACAACAATGATTAAATTTAAGTATGTTATAATCGGCAATTCGGCTGCCGGTATTGCTTCTGCCGAGGCTATCAGAAGCAAGGATCAAGAAGGCACTTTGGCTATAATCTCTGATGAGCCGTATGCTGCCTACGGCCGTCCGCTGATATCAGAATTTTTAGCCACCCGCTGTGATATGAAAAGAATGCTCTACCGTCCCTTTGATTTCTATGAAAAAATTAAGGCCCGTACTTTTTTCGGTCATGCAGTAACAGATATAGACAGCGCTGCCAAAATTGTTAAAACCGATAATGGCCAAGAAATTGCATATGAAAAGTTACTATTGGCTACTGGCGGCAAACCCATAGTGCCACCCATTAAAGGCCTAAACCAAAAAAGCGTATATACTTTTACTAAACTTGATGATGCCAAAACTTTAGATGCCGTCATCAATAAAGGGCAAAAAGCCATCGTTATCGGCGGTGGCTTAATAGGCTTGTCTTTGGCTGAGGCTTTAGTCAAAAGAAACGTTGAAGTAACTATTGTGGAGATGCGCGACCGCGTTTTAAATACTATTTTAGACGAAGAGGCTTCGGCCTTGGTTAAAGAGCGTTTAAACGAATACGGTATTAAAGTAATGACCAATAGTTCGGTGACCGAGGTTATTGAAGATCCTATGCGCACCGGTGTAGCCGGCGGTGTGGTAGTAGACGGTAAAATTACCATTAAAGCTGATATTATTTGTGCGGCCATCGGTGTGACCCCTAGAACTGATTTAGCTAAAATTGCTGGCATTGAGATAAACCGCGGCATCTTGGTCAACAAAAATATGCAAACTTCAAATTCCGATATATATGCTGCCGGAGATGTAACCGAAGCCTATGATTTTATGAACAACACTAATGCCGTTATTCCGGTATGGCCCAATGCTTATGCCCAAGGACGCATCGCCGGTCTTAATATGGCCGGTACGCTGTCCGAATATGACGGCGGTACCATACTTAATTCTCTTAAATACTTTAAACTGGCTGTTACTACTGCCGGCCAGATTGTACCTCCCGACGATAGTTACGAAGTTGTCTCCTGTCA
>WRFJ01000028.1 GCA_009778865.1 Chloroflexota bacterium
CGGACAAATAGGTGTGGATGGGGCTTTATATGAAGCTATGGAATTTACCGGTGAGGTCATCAGTAATTTATCAATGGACTCACGTTTTACTATGTCTAATATGGCTATTGAAGCCGGCGGTAAAGCCGGTATTATTGCCGCCGATGCTAAAACCGTAGCTTATGCTCAAGAGCGTGCTGTTCGTGGATTGTCCATTTATACTTCTGATCCCGATGCTCAGTATTCTAACATTATAGAATTTGATGTCAGCAAAATAGAACCGCAGGTAGCTATGCCGCACTTGCCTTCCAACACTAAAAACGTCTCTGAGGTGGCTGATGTTAAAATAGATCAGGTGATTATTGGTTCTTGTACTAACGGACGTATAGAAGATATGCGTGATGCTGCTGCCATCTTAAAAGGTCGTAAAGTGCATCCTTCGGTACGTTGCATTATTATTCCCGGTTCACAGGCTGTTTACAGACAAGCTATGCATGAAGGTTTGTTTGATATCTTTATAGAGGCTGACTGTGCTATCTCTACTCCCACTTGTGGTCCATGTCTTGGCGGTCATATGGGTATTCTGGCAGAAGGTGAGAGATGTATTTCCACTACCAACCGCAATTTTGTAGGGCGCATGGGTCATCCTAAGAGTGAAGTATGCTTATCTTCTCCGGCAGTGGCGGCAGCTTCGGCAGTTACCGGTTACATAACTCATCCTCAAGAGGTAATAAAATAATGTTAAAAGGTAAAGTACATAAATACGGGGCCAATGTTGATACCGATGCCATTATTCCGGCACGTTATTTAAATGTTTCCAATCCTTTACAATTGGCTCAACATTGCATGGAAGATATAGATATTGATTTTGTCAAAAATTGCAAAACAGGCGATATTATTGTAGCTACCAAGAATTTTGGCTGCGGCTCGTCTAGAGAGCATGCGCCGGTGGCTATTAAAGCTAACGGCGTGTCTTGCGTGGTGGCCGATACTTTTGCCCGTATCTTTTTTAGAAACTCTATAAACATCGGTTTGCCGTTGCTGGAAAGTCCACAGGCGGCTGAAGATGCCCAAAGCGGTGATGAGTTAAGCGTGGATTTGGAAAACGGCATCATTATTAATATTACTCGTGGTAAAACTTATACGGCTAAACCCTACCCTAAATTTATGAGCCAGATTATCAAAATGGGCGGTTTGGTAGAATATACTAAAGCTAAATTAGAGGCTAAAGAATAATGGAATTTAAGATTACAGTCCTGGGTGGTGACGGTATCGGCCCTGATGTAGTAGCCGAAAGCATTAAAGTATTAGATGCTGTAGGTAAAAAATATGGCCACAAGTTTAATTTTGAAAAAGCATTGCTGGGTGGCGTGGCCATAGAAGCTACCGGACAAGCTTTACCAGAGCAAACTTTAAGACAATGCCTTGCTTCTGATGCTGTGCTTTTAGGGGCGGTGGGTGATCCTAAATATGATAGTCCCAATGCACCGGTAAAACCTGAAAGCGGTCTTTTAGCGATACGTCAGGGCTTAGGGCTTTTTGCTAATATACGTCCTGTAAAGATGTTTTCTAAACTGGTAAACTCCACTGCCTTAAAACCGGAAATCGTTAAAGATGTAGACATGGTATTTGTGCGTGAATTAACCGGTTCGGTTTATTTTGCAACACCCAAAAAACGTTTTAATGATGAGCGTGGGCGTGGGGCTGTGGATACCATGCAATATCATGAAGATGAGATAGAGCGTATTTTGCGCGTTGGTTTTGAACTGGCCAGAAAACGCAGTAAAAAGCTTACCTCTATAGATAAAGCCAACGTACTGAAAAGTTCACAATTATGGCGCGAGATAGCCGAGGAAGTTAAAAAAGACTATCCTGACGTGACTCTAAATCATGTGTTGGTGGATGCTGCTTCAATGTATCTTATCAGCCGGCCGTCTACTTTTGACGTTCTGGTTACCGAGAATATGTTCGGCGATATTTTAACTGATGAAGCTTCAATGTTAGCTGGCTCTATGGGTATGCTGCCGTCAGCTTCTTTAGCTGGCATCCCCAGCGATAACACTAGATGCTTAGGTCTTTATGAACCTTGCCACGGCAGCGCTCCGGATATTACAGGGCTTGGTATTGCTAATCCTATCGCTACTATTCTTTCAGCAGCTATGATGTTGCGCTATTCTTTAGCCTTGCCTAAAGAGGCTGATGCTATAGAAAAAGCGGTAAATGCCGCTATAGCTGATGGTTTAGTCACCAAAGATATTGCCCAAGTCGGACAAAAATATCTAGCTACAGGCCAAATGGGCAGCGCTGTGGCCGACAAAATATAAAAATCTAGCCAACCAATCAAAATAAAAATATAATAAATAGGAGGAGGAAAGCATGAGCCAGATAAAACTATATGATACGACTTTGCGCGACGGCGCTCAAACCGAAGGGGTTTCCTTCTCCATTAGCGATAAGATAGCTATAGCTCAAAAACTGGATGATTTAGGCGTTGGATATATTGAGGCCGGCTGGCCGGGGGCTAATCCTAAAGATAACGAAGTTTTTGCGGCCCTTAAAAATATAGAATTTAAAAATGCTAAACTGGTGGCATTTGGTTCAACCCGTCGTGCCGCCGTCAAGGCTAGCCAAGACGCCGTGTTGCAGGCTATGATAGAGTCGGGTGCTCCTGTAGTAACTTTGGTAGGTAAAGGTTCGCATGCTCAGGTTACCAGAGTTTTGGAGATAGATCCTGAAGAAAACATTAATATGGTGCAAGATTCAATAAGCTACTTAAAAAGCTTGGGTAGAGAAGTGTTTTTGGATGCTGAGCATTTTTTTGACGGTTACAAAGATAACGCTGCCTATTCTATGCGCGTCTTAGCGGCTGCCCAGCAGGCCGGTGCTGACGGAGTGGTGTTATGTGATACCAACGGCGGCGCTTTGCCCGAAGAAATATACCAGGCTACCCGTGCGGTAGTCAGCGCTATAAACATAGCGGTAGGTATTCATTGCCATAATGATAGCGACTGTGCGGTGGCTAATACTTTGGCAGCAGTAAATGCCGGCGCTACTCAGGTTCAGGGTACTGTAAACGGTCTTGGTGAAAGATGCGGCAACGCCAATCTTTGCGCCGTTATTCCGGCTTTAAAATTAAAAATGACTTATAACGATGTAGTAAACGATGAGCAGCTCAGACATTTACGTGAAATCTCTTTGTTTGTAGCTGAACGTGCCAATATGGCTTTGCCCAATAATATGGCTTATGTGGGCTCTTCAGCTTTTTCACATAAAGCCGGTTTACACGTTTCTGGTTTACGACGCTGGAGTGGCAGTTATCAGCATATAGAACCTGATTTAGTGGGCAATAAAATGCGTACGCTAGTTTCCGATCAAAGCGGCCGCGCCAACATATTGCAAAAAGCTGAGGAAATGGGCATTGATCTTACAGGCAGCGGCAAGGAAATTAAAAATATATTACAGATAGTTAAAGACATGGAAAGCCGTGGGTTCCAATATGAAAACGCCGAAGCTTCTTTTGAACTTTTACTGCAAAAAGGTGAGGTCGGCTTTAAAGCACCTTTTGAGCTTATAGATTATATGGTGGTGGTGGAAAAACGCCGTCGCTTTAGCACTAAAAACAACGGTGATGTTGCTGATTTGGTGGCTGAGGCTATGGTTAAACTTAAAGTTAATGATGAAATACTGCATACTGTTTCTGAAGGAGATGGTCCGGTCAATGCTTTGGACAATGCTTTACGCAAAGCTTTAAATAGTGTCTATCCGCAGGTAGCCAATGTAAAACTTACAGACTACAAAGTGCGCTTGATAGGCGAGTCTTCTTCTACTGGTTCATTAACGCGTGTACTTATTGAAAGTTCCAACGGCAAGCATAACTGGCATACTGTTGGTGCCGGTGAGAATATCATTGACGCTTCATGGATAGCTCTAGCCGATAGCATGGAATATTTTTTGATTAATAAAGATAAGCTGATAAAATAGCTTTTTATAAAGAGGTGAAAACAATATGGGCGAATTAAAATCTGCCAGAGAATTAGCTATGGAACGCATCGCCAAGATGACAGCGGACAGAGAAGCCGACCCTTCTGCTAAATTGCGCTGGGAATATGAACCTAAAGGCCAGGAAATAGCCGGCAAATATATGGAAGACAATAAAGTAAATATAGAAGAGTCTCTAATAGCTATAGATAATGCCGAGGGTCGTGAAGTAGTCAAAAAAGCTGTTCAAACGGTGCTGTTAGAAAATGTTATCTTATGTGATACTTTGCATGAAAAACGCAGGGTAGAACGAGCTTTAGGTGGCCTGCGCGAGATTAAAGAAGATAAGGCTTCTTTTGATGAAATTGTGCAAGACTTGATGATGATTTATCAGCACAATTCTACCGAAGGTCAGCAGCAGCGTAAGCAAGTTAAAGAATCCTTAACTAGAAGCTATATGCAGCATATCCAGCAAATGGGAGCCGCTGAGGGTGTAAATTATGATATGAGTAATGTCAACCCGGAAGAAATCCCGGAGTTCCAACAACAATTACGTCATTTTATTAACCAAATAGATGAAGGTTATAAACAGGGCATAGCTGACGTTAAAAAGCGTATGGCCGCTCTCAAATAGAAAAATGAACGATGAACCTCTGAAAATGGCCATTGCCGCCACCAAAGTAGTTTTGCCGCCCATTTTGCCTTTGGAGACTTTTGGCCATAGTACTATAAAATACCATATAGTCAGTAAGCCGGCTTATAGTGAGCTTATCGATTTAGCTCAAGGCGAAGATGTAGTAATGCGCGAGGGTATCGTATACGCTGAGCGTCCACGCGTTGTTACTCCGTATTATATGAAACGATTGGACGGTTTTTCTGATGCTGCTAAACGTTACTTTGATGAAGTTATAAAACGTGACGGCGGCAACGCTCCGGGTATTTATTACGCTTATAAAAATGAGCTTAAAAAAACCAATATTATCAGTGGCAGTTTTGATGCGGTTCTACATAATATCACAGAACATGTTAAAGCCAGCGGTGAACAGCGCTCCACCGTTATTGTGGGCATAGATGAATATTGGGATGCGTCTCTTTTAAAATTTATATATGAATTAACGATGAACTCATTAGGTCCTAATGTAATGCAGATGGGCCAGCATGGGTTGCTTGATGTTGACCGACGCGGTGTGCCGGCCGATGCCAAAATGCGTATTGAAAAGCTCTTTGCTGGCCTTGCTACAGATGAAAGTGATCTTAATGAGATACGGGATGAATTGGAGAGGTGGGGGCTATTTAGTGAATACCAAGATCGTTTTTTTGCTTTAGTTAAATACGGCAAAAGAGCTTTGGATGATAATTTTGCCAGATAAAAGGTGTAAAACTAAATGAAATTTTCTTATGTGATAGCGCGGGACCTGCCGGAGGCTTGGTTTTTGTGTTTACGGGAAGTTATGCAATATGGCTACGAATATAAAATTGAGCGTGGCAGTTATAAAGGGCAAAACCGTAAAGAACTGGACATGATTACAGTGCAAATAAGTGAGCCGCTCATTCGTCCGCTTATACCTTCAGTACCGGCTGGCGTACCGGCTCCTTCTACAATGGAATATGTGGAAAGCTATCTGCCATATCTGATGACTTCGCATGTAGCTGAAGGCGAGCAATATACTTACGGTCAATATTTGGAACCGCAAATCAGTAAAGTTATCAAAATGTATAAAGAAGATGGTTATAATACTAACCAAGCTTTTATGACGGTAGGCGACCCGCAGAGCATATACTTATCTGATCCGCCGTGCTTGCGCAGTATTGATACACGTATCCGTTATGGCAAACTGCATTTCATATGTTACTTTCGCAGCTGGGATTTATGGGGTGGGTTTCCCTCAAATTTAGCGGCTATGCAGCTTCTAAAAGAATATATGGCCGCTGAGATAGGTGTAGACGACGGCGAACTCATTATTTGCACTAAAGGATTACATCTTTATGAGTATTCTTGGGAATTAGCCAAAACGGCCGCACGGCTTTGCTGAGCTTGTATTTAAAAATACGTTTTGTTAAAATATAGCTCTGTTTAATAAATGGGCCATTAGCTCAGTTGGTAGAGCAAGTGACTCTTAATCACTCGGTCGGAGGTTCGAATCCTCCATGGCTCACCACTCGGAAATCATCCGAACCTGCAAACTCTTCGTCTCTCATGTTTGTGGTTCGCTTAGTTTTGTCCCCGACAATTAATTCATAGACCAGCTCAAGACCGCCGTCCTCGGCGGTTTTGACGTATATAGAGTTAATAAAGGTTTTAAGCATTTTACGCCGCCCTTGTTCTCTATTATCAGTATCTTCTTTCTTTAAAGAGGTAAAGAAGACCATAAGATCTTCTTTCTTAAACTCCGGCTTCTTTCTTTCCATTTCAGCAATACTATCTTTAGCAAACATAGACTGTACTTCTAAGCTGTTAACTTCCTCTATGATCTCTTGAGATATAATACCTTGGGCTAAAGATTCAATAAGGTTCTTTTTGCGTTTGTCTATATCAGCAAACTGTTTCTTAGCAGCTTCTAAGGCTGTATGGTCGTTATTATGCTTGTAGATACCGTCTATAACTAAATCAGCCAGTCTTTCTATACTGTCATCGGTTAAAATATTATAGCTTATATCATCAAAGACCAGCTGTTCTAAGATGTCTTTGGGTATAGAGGTGGTCTTACAACCTTCTCCATGCTTTCGGTTACCACAGACATAGTATCTGTAGATCTTATTGCCTTTTCTAACACTGTCACCCACCATAGAAGACTGGCACTGGCCACAAATAAGCTTACCGCTTAATATATACTCTGCTGCCTTACTTGTTCTGCTCTTAGTGTTCTCTGACATTTTAGCTTGTACCTCGTCAAACAGTTTTTGGTCTACGATAGCCGGCATGCCATCTTCTACCACCACATCTTTGTATTTGTATGTGCCTTTGTATTTTGGACTGTGCAGGATCCTTAAAATGGAAAAAATACTATTAAATAGATATAAAATAATTACTTAAAAGTATTTGACAAGCTCGTAGCTCATAAGTATAATATACTCACAAGGTTGGTAATTATGCATGATGTTTTCTTTTATAGGGATGAGAAAGATAAGAGCTTAATAGCTGATTATCTACAAGACTTATCTGCTAAAGGTGATAAAGACAGTAGGATAAAGCTGAATAAAATATATCAATACACTAAATATTTAAGTCAAACAGCAGGCACGAGAGCCATATGCCAAACATCTTGACGGCGAAATCTGGGAGCTAAGACCGATAAGAGACAGGATTTTATACACGGCGTGGTGGCCGAAGTTTTATACTTCTTCACCATTTTATGAAGAAAACCCAGAAAACTTCGCTTCAAGAAATAGAACAAGCCCAAAGGAATTTATCAGACTATCGCAAGAGGAGCAAAGAGAATGAATAATGAATATAAACAAGCCGTAGAGCAGGCCAAAGTAAATTTCGCCGATTTAAAAGAGCGCATAAAAGATGCCGTAGGTGAAAATGCCATAGACTTTATGAATAAACTGCTAACACCTGAAGAAATAGCAGCCTCTGATTTACGTGTGGCTATGATGATCGAACTTACCAAGGCCAGAGCCAAGAAAGGCATATCGCAAAAGAAACTGGAAGTACTGAGCGGTGTTAAACAGCCGGTGATAGCCCGTATGGAAAAAGGCTACACCAGCCCCCAGCTGGATACTGTCTTAAAGGTATTAGTTCCTCTCGGCAAAACACTTGCTATTGTTCCGCTGAAAAAAATACCACAAAATACCACAAAATAACCGCTTGACAAAGGTAATCTGAGAATTTACCACTAAAATATGCCAGTGCTTATAAGCACTTTGTTTTTAAATCTAGCTCCGAGTATACTGCTCCCCATTAATGTAATGTGTAATGCTCCCAAAAAGTCAAGGTTAAATTAAGAGAGTAAAGTGTCATCCTCCCAATGGACCAAAGTAACCATAAAGTTACTTATATGGTTTTGTCTAGAAAAGCTTGACCATTCCACCTTTTTCTCTTAATTTGGTGTCTAGTTTATCTTACCATGACTAACATTCTAACTCTGAAACTGGCCAATTATCGGGGACGGGGACACTATAATACTAATCGTATGCACTCTGCTTTAGGTTATCTTAGCCCAGCACAATACGAAGAGAAATGGCCTATCTTACAAAATTAACTTAACTGAGTGTCTAGACAAGCTTGACCATTCCAAAAATTCTATAATCTACGTACAACTCACGATAGAGCTTTTTTCTAAAAGAGAATTATAATTTCTCTTTTCATCAGTTCTTTCCATAAATTACCAGACAATTTTATATATTTTATTGGGTAATGCCATTTACCTATTGACACTGGTATTACACCATAGTTTATAGTGGCTTTAATGAGATTTTCTAACTATATTTTGTGTTTTTGTTCAAGTTATAAATATAAACATAGCAAAAGATCTTAAGAGATGTACATTCTTGATATACATATAGATTATGGGAACACTAGAGTTACAATGCAGTGCATCCTCCGGAATTGAACTGGTTAAACTAGTAGACTCAGTCTTTACTATGTGCGCAAAATCATGAAAGAAAACGGTTTCTATCCCATAGTCATTAAGAAGTACAGACCAGCCCGGCCAGCTCGTTGTGACGGTCGTTTTTGGGAGAATAGATTGTAACAGAACTTTCATTCAGTCTATCCGAATACCATCTGGAGCGGGGATATTACCTATATCAAAACCAAATTAGGCTTTGTCTATATGGCTACTGTCTTAGACTTATATATACAGATAAGTAATTGGTTATAGTATCAGCAGAGATATGAACAGTGAGCTTGCTCAAAACGCTCTCGGCAATGCTATTGCCAAAGCCGGAGGATTGACCTATGGCATCATCTTTCATAGTGGCAGAGGTTGTCAGTATGAGCAGAGCAGTCTGTCATTATGATAATGCTTGTACGGAAAGTTTCTTTAGCAGTGCCAAAAAAGAGTGTATATATCGAAATGAGTATGCTAATATAGAAGAAGTCAAACAGGATTTGTTTAAGAATACATTAAACCGTTTTACAACCGAAAACGTATGCA
>WRFJ01000029.1 GCA_009778865.1 Chloroflexota bacterium
CCATTCGTGCGGGTCGGAACTTACCCGACAAGGGACTTCGCTACCTTAGGACCGTTATAGTTACGGCCGCCGTTCACTGGGGCTTCGGTTCAAAGCTTTGCTTGCGCTAACTTCCCCCCTTAACCTTCCAGCACTGGGCAGGCATCAGCCTGTATACATCAGCTTACGCTTTGGCACAGACCTATGTTTTTGATAAACAGTCACTCGGGCCCATTTAATGTTACCTACATAGTAGGCACCCCTTCTCCCTAAGTTACGGGGTTAGATTGCCGAGTTCCTTAACGAAAGTTATCTCGATCGCCTGAGAGTTTTTACTCCCACCTACCAGAGTCGGTTTGCGGTACGTACGCCACTGCTTCAATGGTAACGAGGATTTTCTAGACGGCATGGTTAGGTCAAATCGCCTTGGATTTCTCCGCAACTTTCTTGCACCATCAACTTAATATACGGAACGGATTTGCCTATCCCGTCATCATCTACGATGCAAAACGTGCCATGTCCGATGGGCACGCTCAACTTACCCTCCCGTGTCCCCCCTTTACCTCCACAACGGCGGTTCAGGAATTTTAACCTGATGTCCATCGCTTACGCCTTTCGGCCTCAACTTAGGAACGACTAACCCTACGCGGATTAACCTTGCGTAGGAAACCTTAGGTATACGGCGGATATGTTTCTCACATATCTTACGCTACTCATGCCAACATTCTCACTTCTATCCACTCCACCATACCTTACAGTACAGCTTCGCAGCAGGATAGAACGCTCCTCTACCGCCCAATAAATTGGACCCATAACTTCGGTAATATGCTTAGCCCCGCTGGATTATCGGTGCAATGTTACTCGACCAGTGAGCTGTTACGCACTCTTTAAAGGGGTGGCTGCTTCTAAGCCAACCTCCTGGCTGTCTGAGCGACATTACTTCCTTTGCCACTTAGCATATATTTAGGGACCTTAGTTGATGATCTGGGCTGTTTCCCTTTTGACTACGAAGCTTATCCCCCGCAGTCTCACTCCCGGACTTTGATTTATGGTATTCTTACTTTGATTGAGTTCGACAGGATCTCTCCCACCTAGCCCATTCAGTGGTTTACCCCCATAAATGAACATCCGAGGCTGCACCTAAATGCATTTCGAGGAGAACCAGCTATCCCCGGGTTCGTTTGGTATTTCACCCCTACCCACAGCTCATCCGATAGCTTTGCAGCGCTAAACGGTTCGGTCCTCCACTTCGAGATTATCGAAGTTTCAACCTGGCCATGGGTAGCTCACCCGGCTTCGGGTCTAATCCATGCAACTTCACGCCCTATTCAGACTCGCTTTCGCTACGGCTCCGCAACTTAATTGCTTAACCATGCTACATAGATTAACTCGTTGGCTCATTCTTCAATAGGCACGCCATCGCCCGTAGGCTCTGACTGCTTGTAAACACACGGTTTCAGATCTATTTCACTCCCCTCATCGGGGTGCTTTTCACCTTTCCCTCACGGTACTAGTTCGCTATCGGTCATCAAGAGTATTTAGCCTTACCCGGTGGTCCGGGCAGATTCCCACAGAATTTCACGTGTTCCGTGGTACTCAGGGATCGGAACGGAAGCCTTACCATTTCGTATACGGGGCTATCACCCTCTGTGGCCGTCCTTTCCAGAACGTTCTACTATGGTTTGGTTTGTAACTTCACTATCGTCCGCCCTACAACCCCAGCGGCAAGCCGCTGGTTTGGGCTACATCCCCGTTCGTTCGCCACTACTAGGGGAATAATGTCTTTTCCTCGGGTTACTGAGATGTTTCACTTCACCCACTTACCTTCATCCAACCTATGTGTTCGGTTGGCGATAACAGAGGTTTACTCTGCTGGGTTGCCCCATTCGGAGATCTCCGGCTAAGCTCGCTAGATAGCTAACCGAAGCTTATCGCAATCATGCCACGTCCTTCATCGGCTCTTGATGCCAAGGCATCCACCATGTGCTCTTTGTCGTTTGATCTGCTTCAGACTTGAGACAAATCAAATTGTTTCTTTGTTGGTCACTTTATGTTTACTCTGGTTTACTTGTTTGTTTTCTGGACAATTTAAAAAATTGTTTGGAAGATAACAGTATTTATAGAATTGTTAGTTTGATGTCAATCATACCTCTACCCATAGAGGTATGAAAGCTCATGTTTTTAAAAAAACACGGTATTCAGTTTTTAAGGTTCGTCAAGGCATAAAAAAAGCTTGGCACACACCAAGCCTTAAGCTTGCTCGGAAGTGTGGTGCTTTTTATGCTATGGTCTTTCTCATGCAGTTATTTATTAACTCCGTTTATTAAAGACAAAGGAAATGATATCACATGACTTGGACCTGCGTCAAGCTCTTTTTAGCTTTAAGCTAAGCATTTTTACTTTAAAAAGTCTTTTTAGCTCTTTTACAGCATATATTTTAAAGACTCAAAATCTCTGCCCGATTTTTTATTTTCTATTATTAGCTTTAAGCCACTGCTCTTTTTGTTCAAGCCGTTTATCTTCATTAGTAACCTGATAGCGGCCCAAAAAATCGGTGGCAAAAATAGTAAATCTATCTCTGGTAATAGCTAAACGTATATTTTTAATAAGACGCCATAAAAAAGCAACATTATGAATAGAGGCCAGACGCATGCCTAAAAGTTCATCACTTCTAAATAAATGATTTAAATAAGCTGCCGAAAAGTTACGGCAGGTGTAACAATCACAATTGGGGTCAAAAGAATCATCCATTTTTATATATTGAGCGCGACGTATATTTTTGCGTCCCTCATCAGTAAATAAAGCACCATTTCTGGCTACTCTAGTGGGCAACACACAGTCAAAAACATCTATGCCGCGTGCTACTCCTGCCACTATATCTTCCGGAGCACCTACACCCATTAGATAGCGCGCCTTATCGGGCGGTAAAAAAGGTGTTGTCTCTTCCAGCATGCCGTACATTCGTTCTTTGGGTTCTCCTAATGAAAGGCCACCCACAGCAAAGCCATCAAAAGACAGAGCGGTAATTTCTTGAGCTGCTCTTCGTCTAAGATCACTAAACATTCCACCCTGCACTATACCGTATACTTGTTGTTCTTTTCTAGTATGAGCCTTTAAGCAACGTTCAGCCCAAAGAGTAGTGCGTTCTAAAGATTTAGTAGCCAATTCTCTGTCGGCGCAAGATGGCGGCACATGGTCAAAAGCCATAGCAATGTCACTGCCTAAAAGTTCTTGCATATGTATAGCTTTTTCCGGTGTAAAAAAATGATTGCTGCCGTCTATATGTGATTTAAAATTTACACCTTCATCATTAATAGTGCGTAAGTGAGATAGTGAGAATACCTGAAACCCGCCACTGTCGGTAATTATGGGTTTATGCCAATTCATAAAATTGTGTAAACCGCCAAGCTCATGCACTACTTGACTGGTAGGCCTTAAATATAAATGGTAATTATTGGCCAAAATCATCTCACAGCCGATATCGTTTAATTCATCGGGAGTAAGTGTTTTAACAGTAGCCAACGAACCTACAGGGCAAAAAACAGGCGTATGAACGGCACCACTGGTCGTATTGATGACGCCTAAACGAGCCTGGCTGTTAACATCGGTTTTCCAAAGTTCAAAATTTTGCATATTTACCTATGGGCCCATTGTAACATAAGAGTAAATTGCATTACCAAAATAACTACTGAAAAAATAATATTTGCTCTACATTTCAAGCTGCAAAAATATCCAATACTGTGCGTGCTTTTTAGTATATTATGGTATTGTTGTATACTATATAAATATGCAGTCTTTAAATAATGAAATGTTTATGCAAAAACACTGCGTTACAAGGAGGAGCTAAAATGTTAATATTGTGGATTATTTTGGGCATAGTTTTATTGCTGGCAATCTTATATATTGCTTTTTTCAATGGCTTGGTTGGTGGCCGCAATCAGGTAAAAAATGCCTACTCGCAAATTGACGTGCAACTTAGAAGGCGTCATGACCTTATTCCCAACTTAGTAAACACCGTTAAAGGCTATGCTGCCCATGAAAAAGAGACTTTAGCCAATGTAACTAACGCTCGCACCAAAGCTATATCCGCTGATAATGCCAGTGCTGCTGAAAGAGGGCAGGCGGAAAACGTTTTGACAGAAGCTTTAGGCAAGCTTTTTGCTGTGGCTGAGCAATATCCTGACTTAAAAGCCAATACCAACTTTTTAGCTTTACAAGAAGAGCTTTCTAGCACTGAAAATAAAATCAGTTTTGCCCGTCAATTCTATAATGATAGTGTGTTAAGATACAACAATCGTATAGAAATGTTCCCCACCAATATTGTAGCTTCTCGGGGCAATTTCAAGAAAGAACAGTTCTTTGAAGTAGATAATCAAACTGAACGTGCTGTTCCGCAAGTAAGTTTTTAGGTTTGTAAAATTATATGTGGCAACAAATACGCTCCAACAAAATAAAAAGCGCCGTGCTGACTATTTCCATGTTAGTCATATTGAGTTTTATTGGTTATTTTATCGGCTACGCTGTAGATTCTGAAGGCGGTGGATGGATAGGCTTAGTCATTTCTTTGATAATATGGTTTTTAATGGCTATTATAGCCTTTTTTAAAGGTGGTCAGATGGCCTTAAGTATAACCAAAGCTAAAAAGATAAAAAAGGAAGATCATCCGCGTTTTTGGAATATTGTAGAAGAGATGGCTATTGCCGCCGGTCTCTCTAAAATACCCGATGTATATATTATAGATGACCCGGCACCCAATGCTTTTGCTACCGGACGTGACGAAAAAACAGCAGCTATAGCCGCCACTACTGGTTTACTTACTCTGCTAAACCGTGACGAACTGCAAGGCGTGGTAGCTCATGAAATAGCCCACATCAAAAACCGTGATATTTTGTTTATGAGTATGGTATCGGTGATGCTAGGTGCTATTGTGCTTATCGCTTGGTACGGTTCGCGTATGCTGTTTTTTAGCGGAAGCGGACGTTCTTCTTCCAACAATAGTGGTAACTTGGCATTGCTTATTATAGGATTAGTATTTATGATTTTAGCGCCCATTATAGCTCAGTTGATATATTTTGCTGTCTCGCGTAAAAGAGAGTACTTAGCAGACGCTACAGGAGCCCTATATACCAGATATCCTGACGGTTTAGCATCAGCTCTGGAAAAAATTGGCAACAGTAATATACAAATTAAAGCGGCCAATGACGCTTTGGCTCCCATGTACATTGCTAGCCCTTACCGTAAAAAAGGTCATAAGATAGACTTGGAAAGTCTAACCAGCACCCACCCACCTATCGCCGAACGTGTACGCATTCTGCGTCGCATGGGTGTCAGCGGTTTAGTCTCTTACGAAGGATACGAAAAAATTTATGAAACTGATAGCAAGCAAAGAACTCGTGCTGATAGCATAATCATGGGCAACGCTGCTATGGGTATGACTGCAGTATCAATTAGGGAAGCTTATACCGAAGACCAGCCTATAGGATTGGGCAATTTGAAACGCACGCCTGATGCTCGTAAAATTGCTTATAATAGTAGTGGCGGCAATTATATTGTTAAAAAGTGTGATGATTGCGGTGCTGTCCTAAAAGTATCTACAACTTACCAAGGTAAAAACGCTAATTGCCCTTATTGCGGCAGCAATATAAATATAGATTAAATTTTGCAGACTCTTATATTATTTATTCTTCAACCGTTTTAGCTATTTTAGCCTTACCTTCCAAAATAGCTAAACGTTTTTCCAAAATAGCAATCTTTTCATTGTAAGCAACAATAGTAACCAACAAAGGATCAGGTAATTGGCCATGCTCTAAAGGAGCTTCATTTTCTTTCTTTTGACCTGCTACACGACCCGGCACGCCTACTACCGTACTGTTTGGCGGTACATCTTTAATGACCACCGAGCCAGCACCAATGCGGCTGCCCTCGCTTATTAAAATATCACCCAAAATAATAGCGCCGGCGCCTATTACCACGCCGTTGCCTATAGTAGGATGGCGTTTACCTTTGCTAAGAGAAGTACCACCTAATACTACGCCTTGATATAACAGTACATCATCACCAATAATGGCTGTACCGCCTATTACCACACCGGAACCGTGATCTATAAAAAAGCGCTCGCCAATAGTAGCTCCGGGATGTATCTCAATCTGAGTTAAAAAACGAGCAATATGAGAATTTAAACGTCCCAAAAACTTCAAATGATGCCGCCACATCCAGTTAGAGAAGCGATGAGCCCATAAAGCATGTAAACCGGGATAGCAAAAAAGCACCTCAAAGACACTACGTGCTGCCGGATCATTTTTAAAGACGTTTTTAATGTCTTTTATCATAAACGCCGTCTCTTTCTGTGTTAACACTTTGATTTTAAAATATTATAGCATCGTCTTATAAGCGACGTACATTAAAAAACTCCGCTGGTTAGATAGTGCTCGCCGGTATCAGGTAATATGACTACTATATTCTTACCTTTGTTTTCTACTCTTTGCGTCGTCTGTATGGCAGCATAAACAGCTGCTCCTGCAGATATACCGCAAAATATACCTTCTTCTTTAGCTAAGCGACGCGTAGTCTGCAAAGCATCTTCATTACTTACGGCTATGATTTCATCTATCAGAGCTTTATCCAATACCGGCGGTATAAATCCAGCACCTATTCCTTGTATTTGATGAGCACCGCGTTGCTCTCCGCTTAATACAGCTGAATCAGCAGGTTCCACAGCTATAGCTTTTAATTTGCGATTTTTTTCTTTTAAATAGCGTGCTACGCCGCTAAAAGTACCGCCAGTACCCACACCAGATACAAATATATCCACTTTGCCGTTGCTGTCGCGCCAAATTTCAGGACCAGTGCTTTTATAATGAAAAGAAGCATTATAAAGGGAATCAAATTGATTTAATAATATATAGTTATTTTCAGCAGCCAGTACTTCGGCTTTAACTATACTGCCATCCATACCTTCAGCAGCATCGGTCAATATAATTTCAGCGCCAAAAGCATGCATCAAAGAACGTCGCTCTAAACTCATATTTTCCGGCATAGTGATAACACATTTATAGCTCAAAGCCGCGCAAGCCATAGCTAAACCAATGCCTGTATTACCGCTGGAAGCAATAATCATAGTGCCGCCATCTTTTAAGCCTTTTCTCTGCGCCTCAGCTATTAAAGCAATAGCTAAACGATCTTTAACCGAAGCGGCAGGATTAAAGCTTTCCATTTTGACTAAAATATGAACACTACTGGTAAGATTCAGACGATTTAAACGCACTAATGGCGTATGACCTACTGTTTCCAAAATATTGCTGGCAATGGGGCATTTACCATCGTTTAAATTTAAGCCGTTATATTTTAAGCTCATCTAACCCACCTGCCTTTCCAGCCAATCCAAATAATCAGTACTGCCGCCTATCTCAATAGTTAAAAATTCAGGAATTTTATAAGGATGATGGATTTTTATATATTTTTCCAATTCCGGTAGAATTTTAGCTGTAGTTTTCATAAGTAGTAAATGCTCTTCTTCGCAACTTAATTTATCTTGCCAAAAATAATAAGAGGCCACATTGTCAATAATGTTGACGCAAGCGACCAAACGCTTTTCTACCAAACGACGACCCAATTCTTGGGCTACATCCACAGGTGCCGTACTTAATACTAAAAAATATTTGTTTTGCACAATACCACCCTCCTTGTCGGCAGGGATTTTATTCTTTGACGTTAGGTCTGTGTTTAACGTCTTCGCGCGAATAGACGCATATGCGCTCACCACATTCTTTACAAGAACGGTTAGCACAAGCATATATAGTTTTAATATCTATCTCAGGCATATTATTGGAAGCATCCAGAGGCTTTTGCAAATGGAAAAAGCGGAAAACGCCACCGATGGGATAATTATCTTTGATGCTCTTAAAACCTATCTGCTTAAGTTCGGCCGGCAAAGGATTATTACACAACATACGCCAAGCACTTTTTTCTTCGCGCCATTTAACAAAAATATTGATACCTAATCTCATAATGGGATTTTTAGCTTTGTTATAATCCAGAATAACAAAACTGCCGCCATTTTTCAAAACACGCCATACTTCTTTAAGAGTGGCGCGGCGTATTTCATCCGGCAATTCATGTAAGCCATAAGAAACAAATACTTTATCAAAAGCTTGGTTGGTAAAAGGTAATTCATCGGCTGAAGCACATACAAAATTGGCATTACCTTTGCCTACTTTTTTATCTAATTTTTTTTGAGCCTGTACCAGCATATGAGGAGAAAGATCTAAGGCTGTCACATGGCCGCTTTCTTCCAAAATATCGGCAATTTCGCGTGTTACCGAACCGGTACCAGCGCATAAATCAAGTACTATATCATTATGTCTGAGACCGCCGAATTTTACAAAACTACGCCTAAAGCGCCGTTCACCACCAAAAGGTAAATACATAATAGTAGTGACGATGTCATATTTTTTGCTCCATTTGTTCCAATAGCTATAATAGTCATCACATTTCCCAGACACAGTTTTGGCGGCTGAACTATCATCATTCACAACGTCTTGTATATGAAGTTTTTCGGTCATTTTTTATATCCGTATAGTTTCAAATTGTTTCTAATTATAGCATTAAGAAAAATAAAGTTAAACGTATAAAACCAAAGCTCTCTCTTTATAGTTATAATTTTGTAATTTTGTACCAAAAGATGACTCCGCTCTTTACAAAGCGGAGTCACATCAGATCTAGAAGAAAAGATTAAGAATTATTCTTTTGTTTGATTGCGCAAGAAATAAGAAACGCCAGCAGCTGCACCGAAAGCAATGGCAGCTAAACCAAAAGTCCATAGGAAAGTAATAGCCGGTTCAGGCTCGTCTTCAGCAAAGGCTTCACCCATCCAATTGATGGCAAAAATTAGGAAGAGAACGGCAATAGCTGCTAAGAGCCATTCCCACCAAGCCAGTTTTATGTTCTTCTTATTTAAGAAATAGAAAGCAAAGAAGAAAACAGCGGCGCAAATTACACCAATAATAAAC
>WRFJ01000030.1 GCA_009778865.1 Chloroflexota bacterium
AGATGTTGCCGGTAACGGTAAAGAAACGACCGGAAGAGTACATTTCCACATTGCCTTTCTTGCGGGCTCCCGGCGGTAAGGTGCCTTTACAGATGATGTGAATGCCGCTGCCTGAAGGACTGTATTCTGTATAGCTTTGCAGAGTATCTACAAATTCATCAATAAAGTCTATCTGATCGACACACTTATCTAAATCCACCCCAAAGTAAGGTTCTGAGAACATAAAGCCGATGCCGCTAAACTTATATTCTTTTTGGGCTTTTAAAGCCTGTTCAAAGGTGCCCCATGTGGCGGGGTCGTTGCTTTTGGCATTAATTCCGTTATGGGGGTTTTTAGGGATCTTATTTATCCAGCACACCCACTGAGGGGTATTTTTTAATTCTTGCGGAACGTGTTGGTAGTTACTCATCGGTTAACCCTTCAGTAAGTTTTTTTATGTAGTAAAACAGAATGCCGTAGATGAGAGAACTGCTGCCAGATTGCCGACATTGGTAATGGCAATGCTTTTAGAAGCAAGATGTTCAATTACCGCAAAGTTAATTTTTTTCTCTGGTATCTACAATAACGGATATTTGGTTAAGAATTCTGGTATTGTTTAAACTGCAAGGTTTTGACATCGTTTAAAAGCTCCTGGTAAGAGTTAATGCTGATAATGTCGGTTCTGTGTTCGGGCTTGATGCGTTTTACGCCTTTATCAAAGCCGATAAGCAGAGTACCGGGGGCTGAAAAAGCCAGCGTGGTCTTTCCCGCACCGGGTAAACCATAGATATTGGTGCAGAAATTTTCATTATTAAAATTTATTTGTGTATTTTTAACTATTGTCATATCTATTTTCCCCTTTTATTACTTTTTTCGATTTGTTATAATCTAGCCTGCTCCTTTTTATTAGTTGCCGTTTGCTAGAGTGCGCAAAACTTTTACAGCTTTCGACAACTTGGAGCTTTAAGACCGTTTAGCTTTATTGTCTAAGCGGTCTTCATTTTTTCCAGCTCCAGCAGTTGTCTTGCGGCTTTAAAAATCTTCTGCAAGTCTAAGCCATAGTATTCAATAACTGTTTCGGTGGCTACATAGCCGCGTATCGGTGTTTTACCTCTTTCTATAATCAGGTTGTGCATTAGTTTGATTTCGTCTGTGGTTTTGGTGCCGCTCCAGCCGAAAAACTCACCGATCTGCTGATTACTCAGCCACATGTTGGTACTTAGCAACTCAAACTGGCGCTGGGGATGAGCCGGATGGCGTTTCTTGTTGGGCGTGCCCAGTCTATTACTTGTTTTTCTTGTTTTTTCCATAGTCTTCCCTTGCTTATTACGTTTATGCAACTAACGACTTAAAAAAATAGTCTCCACTTCATCCGATGTTAGCTCGTAACGTTCTTTAATGTGCCTGATCTCTTCGCGCAGAAAATCTGTTCGGCCGCTCATCTTACGATAGAGCGTAGCTTCATTTATCCGCAAATACCGAGCCAAGGCCTTATATGTATCATCTTTTGCAACCATCTTTATCTTCAATAATTTTTTATCAAACATACACTTTCTCCCTGTTACATTCATGCAATATTATAAAGCTATGGCGACATTAGCGTCAAGCATATATGCAACTATTTTGTATTTGTTTGAATTTAGTATTGCAAAATTGCAATAAAATATTTATAATAGAAACATGGAAACTAGAGATTTAATCAAACAAAAAAGACAGAGCCTTAATCTGACCCAAGAACAGGTAGCGCAGTTTGTAGGAGTCAGTAAAGCCACCGTTTCACGCTGGGAATCGGGCTTTATTGCCCAAATGAAGTCCGGTCACATAGCTAAGATAGCCAAAATTCTACAGCTGTCTCCGTCTATGATTACCGGCTGTTCTCCGGCCGATGAGGTGGAGAGACTGCGTGAGGAGTTAGCCTTATCCCCCGAAAGAAAGGCTTTGCTTAAAGCTACCAGTAAACTAACCCCCGAAGCCATTAAAAATATCACCAGAATGATCCAGTCGTTTCCGGATATTGATTAAACTAAAGAAAGCAGAGAATTACTATGGAAGAATTGATTGTACGGTTCAAAGAATTAGAGTATGGGGCTGCCGCTTTAACGATCAGAGATAAGAACGGGGACTATAATGTCTATTTAGATCCCCGTGTTTCAGCCTCCACCAGAAAAGCAGCCTATGACCATGAAATAAGACACATTCAGCAGGGACATTTTGATTCCTTGAAGTCCATAAGACAAAAGGAACTAGAGGCAGATGAATAATGGCCAGTTATGAGAAAGACAATAAAACAGGCTTATGGAGCGTCCGCTACTGGGTAGACGGTTTAGAGGGACGCAAGCAGAGAAGGAAGAGTGGGTTTTCTACCAAGATTGAAGCCCAAAGATATCACGCTGCAGTTATGATTGAAAGCAGTGAATCTACCGATATCTCTATGACATTGGATACGTTGTTTGATTTATATCTAAAACACAGTGTTGGCAGAATAAAGAATAGCACCAGAGACACTTTTACACGTGATTACAACGCATATATTAAATCTTATTTTGGCTCAAAAAAAGTTGTTAAAATTACCACTAAAGATATCAGGCAATGGCAAACTCACTTAATCAGTAAGGAATTATCCCACACTTATGTGGTTAAAATTCAACGTATATTTTCTATAATTATTAACTTCGGCATAAAGTATTATGACCTCGATAGCAACCCGATAAAAAAATGCGACTTGCCGCGTGATACAAGCCCACATAAGGAAATGGACTTTTGGACAGAAGACGAATTTAAGCGGTTCATAGAGAGTGTGGATGAGTTACTATGGCGCAGCTTTTTCTCATTCTTATACTTAACAGGTTGCCGTCGTGGCGAGGCTTTAGCTATTACTTGGCAAGACATTAATAATGGTGCGGTAAAAATTCATAAGCATGTCAATACTAAAGGTGTAGATGGCTACGAGATTACATCTCCGAAAAATCCATCTAGTGTTCGCACAGTCTTACTGCCAGACACGCTAGTTGCACATTTAGCGGCATTTAAGAAAGAATGCGAGCAGATAGATGGCTGGAGCGAAGGAGCCTTTGTTTTCGGCGTACACAGGCCGCTTGCTTTATCAATAATCCAGCGCAAGCTGACATCGTACGCCCAAAAGGCCGGAGTTAAGCGTATAAGAGTTCATGACTTACGCCACTCTCATGCCAGTCTGCTTATCCACAAAGGGTGTAATATTTTAGTAGTAGCTCAGCGCCTTGGACATACTGATATTAATAGGACTTTAAATACTTATAGCCATTTATACCCATCAGCCCAAAAAGATATTTTAAACCTAATAAATATCTCATTTTGATGGCACAAAAATGGCACAAAAAAATAAAACACGGTGTTTTTAAGTGGTTTTCGGTGTTGCAAACTATACCGTTTTAGGTTTATAATGGCATATCTTGGGGTTGGAAAAAAGATTTCAAACGTCTCTCGTCTTCCGCTCCATAAAAACCAACACCCGTGACAAGAGCGGGTGTTTTAATAAAACGGCGACATAGCCAAGCGGTAAGGCAGAGCTCTGCAAAAGCTCCATTCACCAGTTCGAATCTGGTTGTCGCCTCCAAGCCAAAATTATCCTCCGAATTTAGCTTTAAAATAGGCTTTTTTCGGGGGTTTTTTATTTTCAGATAGCACACAGATAGCACAAAAATTTAAGAATTAGTTTTTCTTCCATATGTATACGATATCAAAACCCACTGAACAAATCCCGACACAGACCCTGCCGTATAATTAAAAAAGTTTTGCCTGTGTAACTATATTGATCTTTTCTCTAAGCCGCTTAAGGCTTTTAGCAATAGATTATTTTGTGATATAATACTTCTCGTAAATGCCGAGATGGCGGAATAGGCAGACGCAGCGGACTTAAAATCCGCCGAGAAATCGTGTGGGTTCGACCCCCTCTCTCGGCACCAACTTGTTAAATACACCCCCGTAAAAACGTCTGAAAAACGTTTTTACGGGGGTGTCGCTTGGTTAAACATGTTTCTATTTTTACCTTCTTTTAATTGCCAAAAATACGACTCCAAAAGCCTCTTTTAGATGCTTTGGTTTTAGGAGCTTCCAAAAACTGCATTTTTTCGCTTAACATCTGTACTTTAGCTTCGGCAGCACCCACACGACGGGCTAGATCTATATTTTGCTGCGAAAGATCACGTATTACTTTAAGCAGTTCGGTTACTTCTGGTGGATTAGGATGGCTATTATCAGCTTCTTCCAAGAGCTCGTCTGCGACGACAGTAGCATCAATAGGTTTGTCTAGCACAATGCGATATTCTTCGCCAAAACGTCCCCCAACTTTAATGGCTTTTAAAGAACCATCTTTAATACGTCTTCTCACGGTACGCACTGATACATTCAATTTCTCGGCAGCTTGATTGATGTTTAAACCAATTTCTTGATGTTTTTCATTATTCATGAGACCATTTTATGATGACCACACCTTTTTGTCAATAGGTTTTATATTTAAGGCATTACCAACAATGGAATATTATCAAAAGTGTCTAAGGCTTTTGTCTAGCCTATAAATGTCTGCTCAAACAAAAAACAGAGTTTAATAAAAGGATTGTATTAAAAATAAATCAACATATTGACGGTCTCTTTCATAACTTGTATAATTATTATAAAAATGATATCTTTTTGATAGCAAATTCAAAGGAGGACAACTGCCAAATGGATATTTCTAAAGAATATAAAGAGAAAATTGTTACGCCGAGTTCCGGTATTGCCATACTGGTATTGTCAATTGTACTGATGCTGATTTCTACTGGTAGCTACATTTGGGGTGGTATAGTTATAGAAAATGACGGCGGCATGGGTGCTTTGCTTATGATTATTGCCACCATCGTATTGTGTCTTAGTATTTTTTTGATGTGTGGTCTTAAAATTGTCTCGCCTAACGAAGCTATGGTTTTACTGATGTTTGGTAAATATTTCGGTACAATCAATAAAGATGGCTTTTTTTGGACCATACCTTTTGCCATCGGCTACAATCCGGTCATAGGAAGTATGCTACGTGGCAACAGTAAAATTAGTTTAAAAGCTACTACTTTATCTAATGAGAAACAGAAAGTTAATGATCTTGACGGTAATCCTATAGAAATTGGTGTTAATATTATTTGGCGCATAATTAATACTTCCAAGGCCGTCTTTGATGTGGAGAATTATTTGAACTTTATCTCTACTCAAGCTGACTCAGCCATCCGTCATGTAGCTCGCCTTTATCCATATGACAGCACCGATGACGATGAAAAATCTTTACGCGGCTCCAGCCAGGAAATCTCTGAGGAACTGAAAAATGAGTTGCAAAGACGTGTGGATATGGCTGGTATTGAGATCATGGAAGCACGCATTAGTCATTTGGCTTATGCTCAAGAGATTGCTGCTGCTATGTTACAACGTCAACAAGCCAGCGCTATTATTGCTGCACGTCAAAAGATTGTGGAAGGTGCTGTAGGCATGGTAGAAATGGCTATTGAGAAGCTTAGTGAAAGTGGTGTGGTGGAGCTTGACGATGAAAGAAAAGCTACCATGGTCAGTAATTTAATGGTAGTGCTGTGCGGTAATAAAGATCCACAGCCGGTGCTTAACAGCGGCAGTATATACTAGGTTAGATATGGCGGAGGGCAAAAGTGGCGCAAGAAGACAAAGAGCGCAGGCAGGTACTGTTACGTATAAACTCTGTGCTCTATAACGAGCTTAATAAATGGGCTGACGACGAGTTTCGTAGCTTAAATGCGCAAATAGAATATGTCTTGACCAAAGCTTTACAAAAAGAACACAGTAAAAAGGCGAATAAATAAACATACGAAATTAGCTTTAACAAATACGCGGCAACAATTCGCCGTAAATAACATCAAGCCGCCTTAAAGCTCTTAAATGAGTACGTACCGATACTGACACGCCCTTTTCGTTTGTTATCTCTCCTATGACAGTAGCTTGAGTACCGTATTTGCTGCTTTTAACAGACTGCAGGACGTCGTCGACTCTATTAGGTGGGCATACAAAAAGCATTTTACCTTCATTAGCTACATATAAGGGGTCAAAACCGAGCATGCTACAAGCGCCGGCTACCGCATCGTTTACTAGCACAGATTGTTCGTCAATAATGATTTTTAGACCGCAAGCTTGAGAAAATTCGTTCAGGGCAGCAGTTAATCCGCCTCTAGTGGGGTCGCGCATAGCACTCATATACGGGCATACTTTAAGAGCGGCTTCTACCATATGGTTCAGAGGAGCAACATCACTTTTTAAAGTACCGCCAAAACCCAGTTCATTACGTAAAGACATGATGGTTATACCATGGTCGCCTACCGTGCCGCTTAAAATGATTTGGTCACCGGCCTTGATATTTTGTGCTGTAGGGTTTATGCCTTGCGGCACAATTCCTATGCCACTGGTGTTAATAAAAATACCATCAGCAGCACCTTTACCCACTACTTTAGTATCACCGGTTACGATATGCACGTTAGCTTCAACAGCACTATCTTTAATGCTTTGTAAAATAGCTTTAAAATCAGTTATGGGCAAGCCTTCTTCAATGATAAAAGACAAAGAAAGATATTGTGGAATAGCGCCGGCGGTAGATAAGTCATTTACTGTACCGCAAACTGCCAAGCGGCCAATATCACCGCCGGCAAAGAAGAGTGGCGAAACCACATAACTATCTGCGGTAAAGGCTAATCTTTGGCCGTTTAAAGAAAGCACGGCAGCATCATCATGGCCCATATCAGGATTATTTATGTAGGGACGGATAATTTCGTTTATTAGATGTTCGGAAAGACCGCCGCCACTACCATGGGCCAGCAATATACGGTCTTCTTTTTGATTAGTCATCAAGTTTTCTCCAGCTTTTTATTTTAATAAGTACCGTATTGGTAATAAGCAGCGCATGTGCCCTCTGAAGAGACCATACAGGGGCCTTTGGCATTTTGGGGAGTACAACTGCCTTTTAAGAAAAGATTGCATTCCATGGGGGTTTTAAGACCTCTGATAATATCACCGCAAATACATCCGGGAACTTCTTTGCTTTCTTGGGAAACCTCCAAACCTAGAACATGTACGGTGTCAAAGTCTTGATATTTTTGACATATTTTAAGGCCACTGTTAGGCAGTATACCTATGCCACGCCAGTCAGCTCTAGTACTTTCAAATAATTCACCCATCAAGTCAAGAGCTACTTTGTTACCTTGAGGTGGCACCGATCTGGTATACGCACTTTCTACTTTGGCTTGGTTTTTTTCCACTTGCGATATCAAAAGCTCCAGACAATATAAAATATCTGTTTCTTCAAATCCGCTGATGACAGTAGGCAGACGATATTTGTCTGGAATAAATTTCCAAGCATCGCTACCGATAATAGCCGACACATGACCGGGGGCGATGATGCCAGTTAAATTAATCTGGCCACTGCCCAAAATAGCATGGGTAACCGGCGGTGTCAGTTTACATAAACACAGCACAGTAAAGTTATTGACCCCGCTGTCAGCAGCTTGTTTGATGGCGGCAGCTATAGTAGGAGCAGTGGTTTCAAAACCAATACCTATAAACACTACTTTCTTATGAGGATTTTGTTTAGCAATGTCCAAAGCGGCTAAAGTAGAGTATACTGTGCGTACATCGGCACCACTGCTTCTGGCTTGCAGTAAAGTACCATTATTAGAAGGAATACGCAGTAAATCACCGAAGCTGGTAATAATGACATCACTTCTTTGGCTTAAAGCAATAGCCATATCTAAATCGCCGGTGGAAGTAACACACACCGGACAGCCTGGTCCGGAGATAAGAGTAATATTAGGCGGCAAAAGCTGACGTAAACCATATTTAAAGATAGCCATAGTATGACCGCCGCAAAATTCCATTAAACGACATTCTTTTTTGGAAATAGCTTTAATGCTATTTAAAATAATTTTAGCGCTATCGCTGTTGGTAAAAGCCTTTAGGTCCATATTAAGCCTCTTTAGTAAGAGTACCGGAGTTCATTTTCTCTATTTCTTTAAATATTTCGATGGTTTTTAAAGCTTCTTCTTCATCTATAATGTTAATAGTATAACCGGCGTGTATTAATACATAATCGTCTACTTTAGCTTCTGGAGTTAATATAAGAGAAGCTTCGGTGGTGGCGCCGTTAACGTTGGCTGTGCAAGTTAAAGCAGACTCATTGATCTTAATTATTTTGGCTGGTACAGCTAAGCACATAGCTAAAAATCTCCTTTTTGCCATTTAACAGCAGCAACGGCTGCTTGCCCTAGCGAAAGACAACCATCGTTAAACGGCAAGGATTGGTGTGTGTACACTTCAAAACCGGCTTTACTTAAAGCAGCTATGATTTCTTTAAGCAATAGACGATTGGCAAATACTCCGCCCGATAAACATACTTTTTTTGTGCCACTTTGATTACGAGCTATTATAGATGCTTGCAGAGCATAGCTACATACAGTATTGTGTAAACGACGGGCAATGTCATGAATATTTATATGGCGGTTTATATCAGCCAATACATCTTCCAATATACTCTTGATGTCCAGTCTTTCCACGTCGCTCTCGTCTTTATTAAATTTAATGCCGTAGCTTAATTGATCTTGGCTTTTTAATGCCATATCTTCCAAGGCAATGGCTGCCTGAGCATCGTATGTTATGGGTTCATTAAAATTCAATAAAGCTGCTACCGCATCAAACAGACGTCCTAAGCTGGAGCTTAAAGGTGTATTAATGTTTTTGGTTATTTGGACAGTAATAA
>WRFJ01000031.1 GCA_009778865.1 Chloroflexota bacterium
AATTTTATCAGAGAGTACAATCATGCCGGCGCAGGTGCCCCATACGGCCATGCCGTTTTTTATATTTTCTTTAAGCACCTCATATATACCAAAATCTTGCAATAACTTTAATATAACAGTAGACTCTCCGCCAGGTATAATTAAACCGTCCAACTCTCTAAGTTCATCAGCTGTACGTACTTCTACAGCTTCTATACAAAGGTCTTGAAGCATATTTATATGTTCTATAAAAGCTCCCTGTAGAGCTAGCACACCTATTTTCATATCATTAGTCCTCATAAATATTTTAGCCTGTTTACTTAATGTAAGTAAACAGGCTAAAATAAGCTTTAGTTGAGTAAAAAGTTAAAACTTCATGCTCATGGCACTTTTAATGTCTGGCAATTGCAAAATACGCTGTCTTTGATCTTCAGCGACAATTTCATCTAAAGTCATAATCATTAAAGCACGTCCTCTAGGTTCAAGACGGGCTAAGAGCATGTGGCTGATGTTGATGTTACTTTCGCCGGTAATGCGTCCTACAGCACCCACCAAACCGGGTTGGTCTTTATGTTCTACAAATAAGAAGTTACCACTACTTTGTGGTACAAAATCAAGCCAGAAGTCGTTAATGCGTACCACATGGGGCTCGTTGCGCATCATAGTAGCCGAGACAGTGACGATACCTTCGGTGGTATGCATTTCCACTGTCAGTAATCCTTCATAATCGTCAACTTCATCTACTTTTTGCTCAATAACTTTAATACCACGGTTAGCCACCATTTTCTCAGCGTTTACTGTGCTGGCTTTTTCTTCGGTGATACGGTTAAGCATAGCGCTTAGAACCATCGCTTTCAGGGCTTTACTATCGTGTTTAGATAGTTCGCCTTCGTATTTGATAACAATCTCTTTTACTTGGCCTTTACCAAAGTGCGAGGCAATAATACCAGCCGCATTAGCAACAGTAAAATAGGGGGTGATTACTGCCATGGCATCGGCCGGTACTCTGGGAGCGTTGACAGAGAAGCGAGCTGGCTTGCCGTTAAATACATCTATAATCTGATCAAGAACCTGTGTGGAAGCCATGTCCTGAGCTTCTTTGGTAGAGGCGCCGAGATGTGGGGTGGCAATTACTTTATCGCTTTGAAATAAAATACTATCAGTGCAGGGCTCTACTTCAAAAACATCAATAGCAGCACCGCCCACTTTGCCGCTTTGCAAAGCCTCAAGGAGAGCTTGGTCATCAATTAAGCCGCCTCTGGCGGCATTAATGATGCGCACGCCGTCTTTCATCATATCCAATTGTTTTTTGCCTATTAAGCCGCGAGTGGAATCCAGCAGGGGGATGTGCAGGGTGATGAAATCGGAATTTTTAAACAATTCTTCCAAAGTTACTGTCTTGATATGCAGTCTTTCAGCTTTATCGGCTGAAATAAACGGATCGTATCCCAAGATATTCATATCCATACCTAAAGCCATGCGTGCTACTTCCGCACCAACATTGCCTAAACCTACAATGCCGATGGTTTTGTGACGTACTTCACTACCAACAAATTTACTGCGCTCCCATTTGCCGCTCTTTAGAGAAGCATTGGCGTTAGGTATATGGCGGGCTAAAGCCATCATTAAAGCAAAAGAGTGTTCGGCTGCCGAGGTGGTATTGCCGGTAGGAGAATTAACTACAATAATACCGCGTTCAGTAGCAGCATCTAGGTCAATATTATCTACACCAACACCGGCACGGCCGATAATTTGCAGTTTTTTGCCTGCTTCAATAATGTCAGCGGTAACTTGGGTTTGCGAGCGTACAATCAGAGCATCATATTCACCGATAATAGCACGCAGTTCATTGGCAGAGGCGCCTGTTTTAACATCTACGATTGAATATCTACGTAATTCAGTTAGGGCTGAATCCGGAAGCGGGTCGGATACCAGTACTTTTTTCATATTACAAAAGGCTCCTAAACTTTATAATCCATTTGTTTTAGTGTTTTGGCCATAGCATCAAAACACTCGTCAATTTCTTCTTTAGTAAACCAGCCCATATGGCCGATTCGGAAAATTTTACCCTTGAGTTCCATTTGGCCGCCGGCTAAAACTACATTGTATTCTTTGTTTAATATTTTACGGAAAGCATCGGGCTCAAAACCATTTTCAAAAGGGCCTACGGCGGTAACTGTATTAGAGGCCACCTGTTCATCAGCTAAAAGCGGTAAGCCTAAAGCTTTAACTTTAGAGCGGATATAAGCACCCATCTCGGCATGACGTTTATTTATAGCATCAATACCTTCTTTTTCCATCATGTCTAAAGATACGCCCAAAGCAAACATCAAAGATACATTGGGGGTCCAGGGAGTTTCACCTTTAGCCTGAGTATCTCGGGCTTTCTTTAAGTCAAAATAGAAGCGGGGAGTAGTGCACTGGTCAATAGCTTGCCAGCCACACTGGGAAACCGAGACGAAAGCAAATCCCGGAGGCAGCATCCAACCCTTTTGCGAGCCGGTAACTACAATATCTAAATCCCATCCGTCAACATCACAGGCAACAGCGCTTAAAGAGGAAACAGCATCAACAATTATTAATTTATCAAAAGATTTAACTACAGCGGCAATATCTTTTAGAGGGTTAGTTACGCCGGTGGAAGTCTCGTTGTGAGTAACCAAAACAGTTTTAATTGACGGGTCGGCCTCTAAAGCTTTTTTAATAGCATCTACATCAGCGGCCTGACCCATGGGGAACTTAAGGTCGGTAACATTAGCACCGTAGGTCTTGGCTATTTTGGAAATGCGATCACCGAAAACGCCGATAGAAATAGCTAAAACTTTATCACCAGCAGAAACAGCGTTTACCACAGCAGCTTCCATGCCGCCGGTGCCAGAACAAGTCAGGATTAAAATATCGTTTTGGGTTTTAAAGAAAGGCTTGAGTTTTTCGCCGCAATTTTTAAGCAGAGCAGCAAACTCGGGGCCGCGATGGTTTACCATGTGATGAGACATGGCATCCAATACTTCCTGAGGACAGGACGTAGGTCCGGGCAAACGCAAATTAAGCATGATACTTTCCTCTTTAAGAAACAGTCTTTTATAGCTAAATAGTATAACAATATTTAGCTAAATCACCAAATTTTTACTGTAAAATTTGAACAACATATATTATATAAAGAAACAAAATAAAAAGCATTTATTTGTTAGCTTGTTTTATTGGATTCTACTAGAATTTAAAAATCCTAATACCAATAGGATTTTTAAATAGGGAAAAGCACGGTTTGTGCTGTTTATCTGTCAATAGTTCCCATAGGCACTTTATGACCGATGTTTGGAATGAAGCACTCCCCGCAGCAAGCTGCGAGGTATCAGCCCTAGCTCGCTACGCTCGCATAAAAGGAACGCCCCAAGGGGCGAGGTATTGACCATGAAACGAATAAAATTATTTTATCATCAGTCTTTAACTCACCGGAGATTACTGTAAATATATAGGTTCTATATCTAAAAGTTTTTGATTTTTCTCATCTGTATTACTTATATTATATTTATCTCCCCAATCTTGATTCAACCAGCCAAAATATATATAACTTACATAAAAATCTATTTCCACGTATTTAATTCTTTTGAGATCATAAAGATAAATATCAGCGCTATGTTTAACGGTGTATGTTTTGCTTTCGCCTTTCTTTATTTCTACTGCTCCCACTCTATTACTTAACATATAATTACCACCCCTACCGATGAAGGCTTCGTGGCCGTCTGTCCAATCATAATAACACTTTAACATGATGTTGTAGCCGATATTGCGTATTATCTTGTTGTGAGTATTGGTAATAGTAAGATCTATACATACCGTATCTGATTCAGAACTTCTCATATAAGCATTAGCTTCTATTATTACAGGCAACTTACTGCTATCCATTTTGTTACTACACGAAGCTATAGTGATAACGGAGAAAATCAAGATTAAACAGGTTACTAATGTTATAATATATTTTTTCATAGCTGTTACTTTCTTTAATTATTTGCTGGCAAATGATAGGGTATTGATTCTTCAAAAACCAATGGCGCCTCGGCCCATAATTGCTCAAGATTATCAAAAGGCCATTTATTGCCCCATTGACCGTATAATCCGGCAAAATTTACCCAACATATCTGCAAGCGTATTTCTATAGTTTCAATTTGGGAGTTGGCATAATACGATGAGAAAAATTGATGTAGGTCACATTCAATAGTACGTGTCTCACGACCGTGTAATACGCCATTAACTTTGTCGACAAAAGATTTATTTATAATGTTATCGATAAGAAGTGGCCTTATTGTACTTTCGCGACTATCGTTATATTTGAAGTTTAAAAAGATCATGAAATGTATACTGTTGATTATTTTGTTAGTCTTATTAATAATAGTATAATCTGCTTGCAGTCTATTGTGGCTGTCATTCCAGTATATATTAGCTGTAACTTCTACCGGACAATTTTGATAACTTGGCTCATAACGCTGATTGTCGTTATGTTTCCATATCGCCCATACGCCAAACATAAGCGCAATTATCAATAATATACCCGTTATACTGAAGGCTATAACTTTAATTTTCATAGTTTTATTTCTCGTAATTCTTCTTTAGTCGATATAATAATATTAAAGATGAATGCCTCTGATTTCTCTACAAAACGCTTAGCCACCGGCTCTACAGGAAAATAAGGGGCATCTTCAAGATCAGCTATATCAAAATATCTACCATAACCCCACTCGCCGCCAAAACCGCTGAATTTAATATAATAAATTTGCAAAGTAGCTTCAAACTTGTAGTATGGCAATACAATACCTGATGTATCAAAATGGCAACTAAAAGTTTTAGTTTCTTTGCCTTTAATAGTTTGCCCCTGTAAAAGAATATTCATGTACCTTATATACGGCACTAAGTGTTCTCCTTCTTCATTTATAACAACTATATATAGCTTGCCGAATGTATATATCTCTTTTACGGTTTTGGTGCTGTTATTAGTAACTGTTATATCCATGTATAGAGCATAAGGCTCACTGGTACCCCAGCGTAATTTGGACGTAGCTTCTATTGGACAATAGTCATAACCTACCGGAATATATGGTTTATTGGTGTCCCAGGCCGTAAAAATCCATAAACCGGCTATAGATAAAACAATAATGCCCCAAACCCATCCTGTCATATTGCGCATTCCGCCCCTTTTCTTTTTAATTTCCATTATTTCCCTCCATCCTTGTTTTATCATTTACGGGATTAAATTTATTTTTTATACAGAATTCTTGCATCAAAGCTTGTCTTTGGTTTTGCATATATTGCCATATATTGACGGCAACAGAAATTATTGCCAGTAATACAAAAATTACAGATACAATAAATATACCTCTATCCCAATAACTCAGCATGTCAAACATATTTATATTAAAATTTTGGGCCATTTGCTCTTTAAAGGCTGTGCTAAAAGTATTGGGCTGGTTAATAAAGCTGAGCGTTACAATCATTAACAAGATATGATAAACAAAGTTTACAAATACCAGCCATCTGTTCCATTTTGTAGCTAAAAATTTAAGACAAGCTAAAGTCACAGCTATACCTGCTATCAGCAACACTAATGGCAAGTATGTGTGCATTACCTGGCTATCAAAAAGCGGGTATATATTTTGTCCGTTTTCATACCAGCCTACATATTGATATAACGAAGCAACAAACAAAAAAGTTAGGCCACCTAAAATTATAGTGACAATAAGCCCGCGCATACGTGACGATTTGGTAAAAGAATAACCTTTAACTTCTTGTATGGCTGGCAAGTCGGCTGTTGTCCATTTTTTACTTTGATGATTTTTATTACTGTTTTCGTATATGTAAAAACTGATGGTTACGATTGTAAAAGATATAAAAAATCCTAAAATACTACCCAGTAAAAGACTAAGTAAAATAGCGCCCAATATATTCATAAAAGTTGGATCAGTTGAGACATCAAAAAGTTTAAAAGCCAAAACTAAGAAAGCTATAACTATACTGAGCACTAGAGTAACTGTCCATAAAGTTTTATTATGGGTATCATATATGGCTGGCGAAATCATGTAACGGGAGTGCGCGCGGTATTTTTCGGCTAATTTAGCCGGCGAGCCCATATTATTTAAAACGATATTTATATCTTCAATAGAAGCATTTGATGGTAGCATATCTTGAATTTGCCAATAGAGTTCATCGTGTATTTGTGTCCGTTCTTCATTGGGTAGGCGACGGATAACATCATAGATATAACGTTGTATTAATTCGTTCATATTATTTATTCTCCAGTAGACGGGATATATTGTGGCTTGTATGGCGCCACTCCTCGGTTAATGCTGCCAATATTTTTTGACCGTCTTCACTTAGGAGATAATATTTGCGTGGGCGGCTTTCATCGGTACTCCAGGAGCTTTGCAAAAGATTTTGGCTTTCCAAACGGCGTAAAAGCGGGTAGAGTGTATTGGCTTCTATAGGTACCTCAAGCTCTTCTAGTTTCTGTAGCAGTGAATAACCATACTGCGGTTTTTTCAATTGGCTTAAAACCGCTAAAATCAGAGTGCCGCGTCGCAACTCAATTATTAAATTATCTATTATTTGCTGGTCCATATTGGTGCCTCGTTTTTATAATACTGTATGACACACAATATTGTCAATAATACAGTAAAATGTTTTACAAATTTAATTGCAGTACAGTTGTTAAATACCTGATTTTTAACACAAAAATGGACACTTAAGTGTCCATTTTTGTGTTAACGCGTATAAATATTTTATTTTATCAATCTCAAGAAGCGGCGTTTGCCAACTTTTAAAATATCTTGATCTTTTAATCCTTGAGCGTCATTTATTTTTTGGCCGTTTACCGAAACTGAGCCCTGCTCTATTAAACGAGCGGCTGCATTTTTACTGTCAGCTAGGCCACTTTCAAAAAGTAAGTTTTTCAGTTCGATAATTTTAGAGAAATCCACAGTATATTCCGGTATATCATCAGGTATCTCTTTATTTTGTACAGTATGCATAAAGAAGTCGGCGGCTTTTTCTGCTTCTTTATGCGAGTAAAGCTGTTTGATAATTTCTTGAGCCAGCAGTTTTTTAAACTGCATAGGATTAGCGCCTTTTTTGACTTGTTCCTGCATATCTGCTATCTGGCACATAGGCAGATCGGTTAGCAGTTCAAAATAGGTAAAGATTATGTCATCACGTATGCTCATGACTTTACCGTATATTTGTTCCGGTGCCTCAGATACGCCTATGTAATTATGCAAAGACTTGCTCATCTTTTTAGTGCCGTCAGTGCCTACTAAAAGCGGTACCAGCAGCACTTGTTGAGGAGACTGTTCGTACACCTCCTGCAGATCACGGCCCACTAACAGATTAAATTTTTGGTCGGTGCCGCCACACTCTACATCGCTTTTAAGCATGACCGAGTCATAGCCTTGCAGCATAGGGTAGATTAATTCGGTAATAGTGATAGGTTGTTGTTCGGTAAAACGCTTATTAAAATCCTCGCGGGCCAGCATTTGGGCTACGGTAAATTTACTGGTAAGCTCAAATATATTTGATAGGTTAAAGTTGCCCAGCCACTCACTTTGCCAGCGCACTTCGGTCTTATCTTTATCGGCAATTTTAAAGAACTGCTCCATATAAGTAACGGCGTTTTCTTTAACTTGCTGAGCAGTGAGCATGGGACGAGTTTGGCTTTTACCGCTGGGATCCCCTATCTGCGCTGTCCAGTCGCCTACCAAAAGCACCACTTGATGCCCCATGTCTTGAAATTGGCGCAGTTTGCGTAAAACTACCATATGTCCCAGATGAATATCAGGGTAGGAGGGGTCAAAGCCGCACTTAAAGCGCAATTTCTTACCGCTTTTAAGCAATTTTAATAAAGCGTCTTCACTAATAATCTCCTGTACGCCTCGGCGCACAAGTTGCTGTAAGTCGGAATTGCTGTTCATCTAGTTTCCTTTAAGATAGTATGTGCCTTTTGCACGTCTTCTTGTATTTGTATAGCCAATTGTTCGACATTTTCAAAGCGTATTTCATTGCGTATAAAACTTATTATATCAGTTCTTAGCTCCTTACCGTAAAGATTGCCGTTAAAATTAAGCAGATGCACTTCAAAAGTTTTAGCTGAGGCATCAAAAGTAGGGCGGTAACCTATGTTAAGCACCCCGTCATAAATTGTTTTCTCTACGGTAACTTTAACGGCGTATACGCCACCTTTAGGCAGAAGCTTTAGCAGTGGTACATTTATATTGGCGGTAGGAAAACCCCAAAGACGTCCTCTTTTAGCCCCCTCCACTACTTTGCCCAGCACCATATAATTATGCCCTAACAGGGAGGTGGCTTTTATAAGTTCGTTTTCGGCTAAGTCCATGCGTATATTCGTAGAGCTTACCGTCTGTCCGTTAATCTGCACTGGCGGTACTTTAGTGACGTTAAAGCCCGTTTGCTGCCCCAGTTTTTTCAAAGCTTCATAGTTGCCTTTACGCCCTTGTCCTAAAGCAAAATCGTGGCCTATAATAAGTTCTTTAACCCCTAGAGTAACTTGCATAATCTGCATAAACTCAGTAGCATCCA
>WRFJ01000032.1 GCA_009778865.1 Chloroflexota bacterium
GCCATCCACTATGCCAGCACCCAACGCAATAATGTTTTTTAACGCACCACCCAGTTCGGTGCCGATCATATCGGTATTAGTGTATATAAAAAGATTGTCAGTGGATAAGATATCGTGAGCTAAAACAGCTTTTTCACGATTTTCCGAAGCAACAACTGTTACAGAGGGCATACCATCCATGATTTCACGGGCAATGTTGGGGCCCGATAGAGCCATAACATTATTACGTAAAGCTGGCGGCAACTCCTCGCGTATTACCTCGGTCATACGCTTATGCGAGCCATCTTCCAAGCCTTTAGAGGCTGATATAATCAACATATTGTCTGTTAGAAAGCAAGCCATAGCCCTAGCATTATCGCGCATAGTTTGCGAAGGCACAGCGATTATTACCACATTACTCTCATACATAGCCTCGGCCATATTAAGAGTGGGAGTAATATTTTTATGAAATTTAAAGGGATTCTTTAAATCCTGTATAAAAGGACCTTGCTTAATAAATATTTGGTGCTCTTGTGCATCGCGTGACCATATGCGCACGGCATGTCCGCTTTTAGCCAATACAGTAGCCAAAGTAGCTCCCCAGGAAGTAGCACCGATAACAGTAATATTAGACATACTATGATTTTACCTTTTAAGATAGGCTAGGTGCCGATTTATTATTTTTACCCATAGGCCGCTCTTTACCCTGCAATAAACGGAGAATATTCTCTTTATGTTTCATGCCTATTACTAAAGTGCCACCTAAAGTATAAACCAAATATTCAAGCGGAAAACCATTAATAATAAACATTGGTATAAGTATGACATAAGTAGCTATTACGCCAGCAATAGAGCCTAATGAGGCATATCCCCATATAAGTACGATAATCAGGAAAATCTCACCGCCGACTAGACCAGCCATCGGGCACAGAGCAGATAAAGCGCCAAAAAAAGTAGCTACACCCTTACCGCCTTTAAAACCTAAAAAAATTGGCCAGATATGACCGGCTAAGACAATAAAACCGCCCAAAACTTGAGCACCGAGCATACCAAAGGCATAGCCATAAATAAGAAAATAACTGTTGCCCATAATAAGGCCGGCTAAGAACACTGCTATCAAGCCTTTGGTAAAATCCAATATACCTATTATTATGCCGTACCAGCGTCCCAATACGCGCGAGGCATTGGTGGCACCTACGTTGCCCGAACCCACCGAGCGGATATCGGTGCCGCCCTTCCATTTGGTAATTATATAACTAAACGGTATACTGCCGATTAGGTAGCATACCATGGCTATTAAATATAATTTAAGAAAAATCATCGGTTATTTATATGCCTATATTTTTTCTTCCGGTTCTTTGCTCTCGCCACGGTTTTTATATATTAAACTGATGGGCGAATATCTAAAGCCAAACTCTTCACGCAATCTATTTTGCAGAAAACGATCATAGGAAAAATGTATTAAACTTTTGTCGTTTACAAACATAACGAAAATGGGCGGATTAATGCCAACTTGGGTGCTGTATAAAATCTTTAATTGTCGGCGGCCTTCACGCGGCGGCATTTGCTCGGTGGTAATACGGCTTAAAGTCGAGTTAACTGTTTTAGTAGCAAAACGCTTTTGGCGCTCAAGATATATTTCTTTAACCATTGGTAATATATTTTTTAAATTAAAACCAGTTTTACCAGAAACAAACATCACTGGCACATAGGGCATAAAGCGTAGTTTTTGGCGGATAGTTTCACTAAATCTGTTGCGGTCTAAATCAAAGACCAAGTCGCATTTAGTGATAACCACTATCACGCCTTTTTTTTCTTCCTCCACCAAACCGGCTAAGTGAATATCCTGAGCGGTGCCGACTTCGGTAGCATCCATCACCAAAAGCACTATGTCGGCACTTTTAACAGCTCTAAGGGAACTGTATACAGAATAGCGCTCAATGCCTTTTTCTATCTTGCCACGGCGGCGTATACCAGCGGTATCTATTATTACATATTTTTGTTCGTTTTGCGAGAAGGCAGTATCAATACTGTCGCGGGTGGTGCCTGGTATATTGGATACTACGCTGCGCTCTTGTCCTACCAAAGCATTTAAAATGGTGCTTTTACCTACATTGGCCCGGCCGGCTATGGCCAGACGTATGGCAGTATTATCGGTATTATTGTAGTTTTCTTCGGTAGCAGTTGCCGGTAGCTTTTGATATACGGCATCCAGCACGTCATAAATACCCAGACCATGGTAAGCCGAAATTGATATAGGATCGCCTAAGCCTAAAGCATAAAATTCATTGGCATGCATTTCCAGGGCGGTATTATCGGCTTTATTGGCTACCAGTACTATCGGTTTATCGGAGCGGCGTACTATTTGTGCCAATTCTTTATCTATTGGTGTCAATCCGGTTTTAATATCAACTATGAAAATAATAATGTCGGAATCATTTATGGCTGCTATTACTTGGCTGTTGGCAGCTTGTGCTATCTCGTCTTGGGCATTAGGTACCAAACCGCCGGTATCTACCAGTGTAAATTGGCGGTCGCTCCATTGGCTATCAGCAAAAATACGATCACGTGTGGTGCCTGGCATGTCCTCAGTAATAGCTATTTTTTTGCCAGCTATGCGATTTAACAAGCTGCTTTTGCCCACATTAGGACGGCCAACGATAGCTACAAGCGGTTTAGTCATCTCTATCCCTTAAAAAAGCCTGCAATGGCTAGCCATTGCAGGCTTTTTGAATCATCGGGATTGATTATAACATAAAACTAATTAATAAATTATTAATAAGTAAACTTTCTGTATTCGCTGTCATCGCGGTCGCGGCTAAAAGTGTTTTGTGTGGTAGCAATTGAACTATATTCATCTTCACCGGGTATATCATTAGTTTTATCGGTGGAAACTTTGGTTGGAATTCTGTTGCGTTTTTCATAATTGGCCCGGCGCATAGCTTCGTATTCTTCACGCGGGTCAGATCTGGGGGGACGAGCGGCTATTTTAGGCTCTTCTTCGCGATAAGATTCACCGCCATACTCGCGTTTATAAGCGTTTTCTTTATTCTCTTTAGTTTGGTGAGCAGGGACGCCTATAGCATAGTTAGCCATAGAAGGAGCTGAGTGGTTAAAGCTGGTTGGTGGCATATTTTGTGGCTGAGTAACTGTGTAGTTATAGTTAATTGGTTGGGGAGTGGTGTTTAAACCGGGTACGGTATAAGCCATACTGCCCACAAAAATGGCATCTTTAACACTGTTAGCGTCCAATTCGGTTTTACCGCTTTTTACAGCCAGATTAATTAATTCGCGGAAGGAGTTGGTAAAAGAATTATATTCGGCTGAAAAGCGATTGTATTGCTCAATCATCTCGGTAGGCAGTTCAACTTTCTCGGCAATATCTCTTAACTGTTCAATATATTCATGATAGAGGCTGTTGAGCATCCATAATTCCTGCAAATAGCGGCGGATGTAGATGGCAAAGCGGCCTGTGGCACTGTCAGTCTCTATGCGGGAAATATAATTTTCGCACCAAGTATTGTATACACGCTCAGTTTGCTCGCAAGCGTGCGCATATTCCCATAATTCGGGATCTTTGGTGCGGAAGAGTTCACGGATAATGGCAAAAACCGAGTATGAACTTTCACCGCCAAAGCGGCGGGTAAAATAACCAGACACTTGACGTATACGATCGGAGATTTTTTCATTTGCTCTTTCCTGAGCAGTTATGATAGCTACGGCTATGCCTATCAGCATGACAGCACTCATTAAGCCCAGCGTCAGCCAGTTCTCCCATTCGGCTAAATTGCCGACAACACCTATAAGCAACATTAAAATGGGAGACCATAACCAAACAAATAAATTTTTAGCCATGACGGCTCTCCTTGGAGTTATTTTTATGTATTTAGACCCATACCCAAAGCGCCCAGCAAGTGCAGGAGTACGGCCTTTTGAACATGCAGGCGGTTTTCTGCCTGATCAAATACTACACTTTGTGTATGATTTAAGAAACCCTTAGCTATTTCGTCGCCGTAATGTGCCGGCAAGGGATGCATTATAATAGCATTAGGAGCGTATATGCGCAATAATTTTTCATTAATCTGGTAATCTTTAAATATACGACGCTTATTTTCGCTTTCCCCTTCTTGTCCCATTGATACCCATACGTCGGTATAAAGCACATCAGCGCCTCTGGCCGCTTCTTTGACATCTTTAGTCCACACTAATTCGCAATTATTGTTATCGGCATATTCTAAACCCTTTTCCCACAATTCCTGACGTATATTGTAACCATTCGGTGCAGCAATACGGAAGTTGGCACCTAAAGCTGTGGCAGCTAGCATAAGTGAAGCGGCCACATTATTGCCGTCGCCTATATAAGCAATAGTCACTCCCTTAAAATGACCTTTATGTTCTAAGATGGTTAACATATCGGCTAAAGCCTGGCAGGGATGCTCGTCATCGTCTAAAGCGTTAATAACGGGTACCGAAGCCCATTTGGCCAGTTCTATATTGGTTTGATGAGAAAAAGTGCGGGCAGCAATAATATCTACATAGCGCGAAAGCACTCTGGCTACATCCGCTATCGGTTCTCGTTTGCCCAGACCTATTTCAGATGGTGACAAATAAATAGCATTACCACCCAGTTCCTTGGCTGCCAACTCAAAACTGACACGCGTACGCAAAGAAGGCTTCTCAAATATCAAAACCAAAGTTTTATTTTCCAGAATATTAAAATAACGATGTTTTTTTAAGTAAATGGCACTTTCTATAAGGTGAGCCACTTCTTCGTTGGAAAGATCGGTAATGGACAGGAAGTCTTTTTTCATGTTTTACTCCCATTATTGATTAAACTCAATTATATATCCTTTTTTTCTTAAAGTTAAGTTTTTATATCTCTGCTATATTTTACAAAAACATGTTATTTCATTTACCATTATAGCGATCTATGCAGTGTGCAAGCTTGTGGTTTCTAAAAGAAAACATTCGGATGACAGATGAGTAAAATAACGGCATGGCCCTTGATTTTATTTGCGTTACACTGCAATAAACCTATACAATAAACAGCAAATAACTCTTTAGAGAAATTAATGACTATTATCCATAAAAGTAAATTGAGTCGTTTTTTCTTGTGGGCTACGATTTCGTTTCTGATAGGTTCTTTAGCCTTTACTCTCTTAGCTTGCGTAAATACTACTTTTATTTCGGTTACTCCCGAAAAAGCCAAAGAAATAGCCGCTTCCAAAGCGGTAGTGTATTTAGATGTGCGTACAGTTTTAGAATATACTGACGGTCATATAGATGGCGCTGTTAATTTAGACTATAACCATAATAATTTTGAAAACAGTTTAGCTTCATTAGATAAAAGTATGGTGTATATTGTTTATTGTCAGGCCGGTGTTCGTAGTAAAAACACCTTAAAAATAATGTGGGAAATGCAATTTAAAGAAGCTTACGATATTAAAGGCGGCATTACGGCCTGGCAAAATGCCGGTTATCCAGTTATCTAGTAAATAATATTCGGTTTGTTTTATAACAATTTTGTACTGAGGAGGAGCTATGGGTAGTCATTCTGCTTCTAAATTTCGAGATTTTACTAAGTTAACTTTGATTATAACGGTGGTTTGTTGCTGGTGATTTCTTTTAGTTTGGTGGGTTGCGGGAATTTTAATGATGTATCAGCTCAAAAAGCTTTACAGCTTAAAAACCAGGGCGCTATAGTTTTGGATATACGTTCAAGCTTGCTTTATGATCAAGGGCATATTGAAGGTTCTAAAAATATAGATTATAACTCTGGCGATTTTTCCGAACAGCTTAATAAATTAGATAAAAATACTGTATATCTTATTTGTGGCAATAACACTGATGTGCCGTCTACAGTTTTACTAATGAAAGAAAACGATTTTAAAGAAGTGCATGCCATCAAAAATGGTATAGATGGCTGGAAAGAGGCTGGTTATCCTATTTCTATTTGGTAAAATTTAGTTATCGGTTGTAATGATTAGGCCTTGCTTTAAAGCAAGGCCTAATCATTGGGGTGTTTTAATTTTTTAGCTTCTCACATCTTTATTATTACTATCTGTTTTTATGGTAACAACAGGAATGTTCCCGGTCATTGTTCTTACTCAGCTCTTCTTTTAGCGAAGCAGTGAGTTTTTTAAGTAAAGTCCACAATTGTTCTTGTTCTTGCCCGTTTAAGCCGGCAAAAATTTTCTCGGCACTTTTTTCTCTGCGTTCCACGATTTCTTGGGCTTTGGTTTTACCTTCGTTAGTTAGAAAAATCTGCACGCTTCTTTTGTCCTCTTCGTTTACCTGGCGACTGACGTAACCTTTGGTTTCCAATTTGTCTATCAGTTCACCCAAAGAAGTAGGGCGTATATCCATTTTTTCTACCAAATCTTTTTGAGCTACACCGTCACCGACCAGTAATATGAGCAACAGTCTGTGTTGACCTCTGTTGTGCATTTCCAAGCCATCTTTTTTATGACCACTAAATTCATTGCACTGACTTTTGCAGTCTTGCGTAGCCGCTGTTTTTTTAACCCACATAACTTGAGCATTTTCTGTGCTCTCGCTGCCTTGCTCATGAAGCTCTTTAAACTCCTTTAATTTAGCAGCTCGGCGTTTAGTATGTTCCTCATGATGAGCACGGGCCATTAAAATATTGGTCATATGCAGCTGGTGCAGGAGTTTTTCTTGTAAAGTAACGTTATCTTTCATTATTTTCTCTTCTTTCTTTCCACTATTTGGTACTTTTATTTTCTTAGGTACCTTACTAAAAAGTATTATATGCTTATTTAAAAGATTTGTCAAGGTACCTTACTAATTTCTTTTAAAGAAATTTTCTCGAAATTTTGATTATAAAGTGTCTATCGGATAACCGGTCGTCTTTGCTATAATGAGCCTTATATGGTAAACAAGTGTTTATTATTATTTGATGGCAATGCCTTAATTCATCGTGCCTATCATGCTATGCCTCCACTGGTTCTAAAAAAGACCGGTGAGGACGTGGGGGCTATCTATGGTTTTATGAGCATGTTTTTGAAAACAGTAGCCGGCTACCTGCCGCAATATATAGTCTTTGCTTTTGATAAAAAAGGTCCTACTTTTCGTCACGATATGTATCAAGACTATAAAGCCAATCGTCCTAAAGCCCCCGATGATTTAGTCGGTCAAATTATACGTGCCAGACAACTTATAGCCGGCAGCGGCATTGCTTACTACGAAGCAGATGGCTTTGAGGCTGACGATATTATTGGTACTATTACTGTTGCTGCCTCTCAAAAGGGTATCAAAACTTTCATAGTGACCGGTGATGCTGATGCTATGCAACTAGTAAATGAAAATGTTTCTGTGCTTTATCCGGCCAAAGGTAATTCTTTTGCCGAACTTAAAGAATTTACGCCAGCAGAAGTCAAAGAAAAATATGGTGTCTATCCGCAAAATATAGCCGATCTCAAGGCTCTTTCCGGTGATAGTTCTGATAATATTCCGGGTGTCAGCGGCATCGGTCCCAAAACGGCCATAGCTCTTATTGAAAAGTTTGGTAGTGTAGAAGAGATATGCCGACAAGCTTCTCAGATAGAATCGGCAAGAGTTCGTGAAATTATAAAACAAAACTGCCTTAATGCTACTTTTTATAAAACTTTATGCCTTATCCGCTGCGATGCTCCCATAGATATAGATTTTATAGCCATGCAATCCAATAAAGTACAGTCGCAAAAATTATCGGATGATTTCACAACTTTAGAGTTTAATTCTTTACTACCGCGTTTAAACGCTCTTATGCAAATATACGGCTATGTCGCAAAAGAGGATCGTAATAGTCCAAACCTTAATGTGTCTGCTGGTCAGTATATGCTGGTGCAGACATTACCGCAGTTGCAAAGTTTGACAGAAGCTTTAAAAGATGTTGATTATTTTGCCTTGGATACCGAAACAGACGGTATAGATGCTTTGCAGGCCTCTTTGGTGGGTTTATCTTTGTCACTGCGCTCTTGCCAGAGTTTTTATGTGCATTTACCTAAAAGTACACCTAAAGAGGGCAGTCAAGTGTCAATGTTTGATTTTCAAACTCCTGCTGTCGGTATTGATGGCTTAACTTTAGAGCAAATACAAAAGTCTTTAAATCCCATCTTGCAAAAGGCTAAAATATACGCTCATAATGCTAAGTTTGATATGCATGCTTTAAAACATAATGGTTTTAGTGTACCGAAATGTGTTTTTGATACTATGCTGGCCGCTTATTTGATAGGAGAAGTTAATTTAGGCTTAAAAAGTTTGGTTTTAAGCCGTTTAGGGCATCAAATGAAACCTATTAAAGATCTTATCGGCAGCGGCAAAAACGCTAGAACTATGGCGC
>WRFJ01000033.1 GCA_009778865.1 Chloroflexota bacterium
AAGCTTTGGCCATGCAGGATTTGGCTGTAATACCCATTCTATTTGGGAGTACTTATGTACTAGTAGACAAAAACCTGAATGGCTATGAGCAGGGTATTTGTGACCTGCCGGTCTTCAATACTATAGAATATAAGTCTGTCTTATGATAAAAGAACCGGTACGTGCCTATCTGGATATAGAAACCACTGGCTTAACTCCCGACTGCTCATACATAACGGTAGTGGGCGTGTATATGGTTTCTGCTGAGAGTAGTAATTTTAGACAGTTTGTGGGACGGACTTGGCCCAGTTGTGATCTTTTACAGCACGTGCGCCAGGCGGATATCCTATATACTTATAACGGCAGTCGTTTTGACTTACCGTTTATACAAGCACAGACCGGTTTGGTTTTACATAAATATGTGAAACACGTGGATCTAATGTATAACTGCTGGAAACGCAATTTACATGGCGGGCTTAAAAAAGTAGAAAAAATGCTAGGCATAGAGCGTGCTTTGCCAGATGTGAATGGTTATATGGCTGTCATATTGTGGCAACGCTATCAAAACTATGGCGATGAATATTCTTTGGAAAAACTTTTAGCTTATAATAAAGAGGATTGTGTAAATCTGCATATTTTACGGCAAAAACTTGGTATAGACTAAAATCATGTTAAGTTTTATTATGGTTTAAGAAGGTTTTTGCACTTTATCCCACATCAGATTTTGTTTGTTATTATTAAACCATTCCCAAAAAGAAATATAAGTTGGGCAGTCTTTTTGTTTAGCACAGGAAGCGCAATTTTTAACACCTTTGTCTATGCAACACAGTTCTATTTCGCAATCGCGGCAGAAAACAAAACGATTTTGGCTTTTACAGCCCTCGCAATAAAATTCTTTGCGGGTAAGCTTGGTTTTGAAAACAGCGCTCCAGTTTTTAGCCAACAGACCGCCGGTTTTAGGTTTATCTATATATTTTAGGTTATAGACTGGACATTGTTCACAGTTTTGTCCGCAGTATGATTGGAGCATATTTTTCCTCGTAATTTAATGTTGGTTTCTATTTTGACGGCTTAGCATTATTTTTGTTGTGTCGCTTAACCTTCTCTTTTTTATATAGAGTAGATTTTAGCATCTAATGAAGTCTGCACTGCAAAAACATCGTTTTTATTTGCGCTCTAGTTCTAAAAGACAGGTTTTAAAATGTAGGCCTTCGCTGTAGCCTACCAAGCTACCATTTTTACCTATGACGCGATGGCAAGGCAAAAAGATGGGTAAGGGATTTAAGCGGTTGGCACTGCCTATAGCTCGGGCCGCACGTTCATTGCCAATGGTTATAGCTACATCTTGGTAGCTTGCGGTATTACCATACGGTATATTCAGTAAAGCATACCAAACTTTTATTTGGAAAGGTGTACCTTGAGGTTTAAGCGGCAAAGTAAAATCTTGACGGGTACCATTTAGATATTCTGTAAGCTGTTGATATGCTTCTTTTAAGACTGCTGTCTCTTGATAAGAAGCTTCTGCTAGAGGTGTGCTTTCTCTATGTAAAAATATACGGGTTATATAGCCGTCTTCTTCGGCTATCCAGGTATTTCCTAGGTCAGTACGATAAGAAAAAATGTTGATCATGCTTTTTTCCTGTTCTCTCGCTATTTGAAGAAACTTATTGTATTATAACAAAAACAGTCGTTGTAAGTTTTATTTTATAATCAGGATATATTATGACTAAATTTACTGCCAGTTATGTTAAAAATTATCTTTTAAGCTATGCCGATGAAAAAGGCCAAAAATTCGGTTGCAGGATTATCCCCGGCTGCTCAAATATTTTAGGGGTGCGCACGCCGATAATGCGTTCTTTAGCTAAAGAAATAGCTCAAGATGACTATCTTGCCTATTTACAGGACGCTCAAGATGAATACTACGAAGAGACTATGGTGCAAGGAATGGTTATCAGTTATCTGAAAACAGATATAGAAGAAGTTTTGCATCATACGGCTGCCTTTATTCCCAAAATTAATAATTGGGCTGTAAATGATAGTTTTACCATGGGGTTTAATTTTAAGAAAAAAGACTTGCCGGCAGTATGGAATTTTGTACAAAGCTATCTTGTTTCCCGTAAAGAATATGAGGCCAGATTTGCCATTGTTGTTTTACTGGCACATTTTGTTAATGAAGAATATATAGACAGGATACTAGCAGCTTTGGATAGTGTAACGCAAAAAGACTATTATGCTAATATGGCTGTTGCTTGGGCTTTATGCGAATGTTATCTGAAATTTCCAGTTAAAACTTTAGCTTATATGCAAAATAGTAATTTTACTTCAGAAGTTTTTAATAAAGCCATCCAAAAAATTTGTGAATCCAAACGAGTCAGTTTTGAAGATAAAACAGCCTTGCGGTGTCTTAAAAGATAAAATATTTTTTGTTAAAATAGCGCCAGTTGGCAATATGACAATTTCTCTTGAAGCTTAGCCTTCATTGGGTTGATAAACGAGCCACTTAAACCGTGTTTTTCTCTTAACTGATGAAAAAGAGAGTAAATGCGCATGCGATAATCCTTTAGGGCATTCCAGTCAGGATAAAGGGCACAAAACTCTGTTAGAAGATCAGGAAAATAATTACGTATAAAATTCAAAAAGAGTCCGCGTGTTTGCCCTATAAGACGCAAAATATTAGCCACCGCGTAATCTACCCTGGCTTCTTTGGCTTTGGCCATCATATCATTAAATACATCGGCATCATCGGTTAAAAAAGTATGATGGGCATTACATGCAGGCCGGTAGAGGCGTTGCTCTTGGCCATTTCTTTTATCATATCCAGTCGTCTTTGTGGAGATGGTGTTGCCGGTTCTAACTTTTTCTGCATATTTTCGTCAGCGGTTATAAGCGAACAGGCTATATTGACGTAAGTTAGGCGTCCCAACTCATCTATTAAGTCATAATCGCGCAAAATAAGATCAGATTTAGTGGAAATAGTGATGGGATTTTTATATTTGATCATCAGTTTTAAAATCTGCGGCATAATTTGTTCCTTTTCTTCAAGCAGTTGATAACAGTCGGTGACGCTGTTAATGTTGATGATCTCTTTCTTCCAGGAGCGGCTACGCAATCTTTCTTCTAATATATCCACAATGTTACTTTTAATATAAATCTCTCTAAAGTAGTCATCCGGATTACCACATATCATACTTGTTAAGTATTTATGTGAATACAGGGCATAACAGTAACGGCATCCGTGTTCACAGCCGCGGTAAATATTTAAGTCCCAGCCATAGGGAAGATAATCACTTTTTACTTTGTGCAAAGCAGTCTTAACGGTTATATCTTGATATCCCATAATATATGCTTTTAAAATAACCTGACTTTTTCTCATGTTCTATATATTGATATTTTAGCACATATGTTCTCTTTTGTAAAACACCAGTGTTAAACAAGAGGGCTCTTTGACATTTATATTTCACATAGATTTTAAATCCTATACTTTGGCTCTACTGTAGCTTTAAAATAAAAAACTGGGCAAATTTAATGTTTTGCCAAAAAAGCTGCTATGTGATAAAAATATATAAGATTTTAACACAAGAGGACAATGATGATTAAAGAATCCGAGCAGGGACCGCATAAACCGACGTTGTTGGTAATACTTAAGATTATCGGTGTTGTTATGGTACTGGTGGGCTCAGCTATGTTGGTTTTTTCTTCTTGGCCTTTTGTTTTTGGCTTAATGTTTATACTTTTTGGCGTGCTACTCGTATTATCAGACGATATTCAAAAAACAAACTAGCAAAAGCATCTCCTATATTGATTTAACTTCAACAATTAAAGTTTTTAAAGATGAGACAAGAAAGCGAAACGCAATTGTTATCATAAAGCATTTAATTATCAGATGGTTTATATCAAAATCTGTTTAGCCGGTAACTTATTAGCCGGTGTTGGATACTATTGCGCAATGAATCAGAGGCCCTTTCTAGTGACTTTTCTGATTAGTTTAAAAAACTAAAATATTATGACAAACAAAACGGCCATTCATATGAATGGCCGTTTTCAAAACCTGAAGACCGTTTAAGATTATTTAAGTTTTATTAAAAGCTCACCAGCTTTAATAGAATGGCCTACAGATACTAAAATTTTCTCTACAATGCCGGCATTTTTGGAAGCTACACTCACTTCCATTTTCATGCCTTCCAAAATTATAAGAGATTGATTTTCGCTGACACTATCACCTTCTTTGACTAACACTTTAGAAACAGCACCTGGAATACTAGCACCAATTTGCAAACTATCGGAAGGATCGGCAAAAACGGTGATGTTTTCTGAGGCTACTAGCGAGTTGTCTTTCACAGCGATTTCGCGGCGGGCACCATTTAACTCAAAGATGAGATTACGCGTGCCGTCTTCATTGGCTTCACCGCTACCGAGGTATTTAATAATGAGAGTTTTACCCTCCTCAATCTCTATGGAAGTAGTTTCACCGGGAGCCATGCCCATAAAGAAGACATGGGTATCTAAGCGTGAAATATCGCGGTTTTCTTCATGGTTTTTTAGATAATCTTCTAATACTTTAGGATACATTACCCATGACACTATGTCCTGCATGGTAGGCTCGTCCTTGTATGGCTTAATCTTCTTTTTAATCTCTTCAAAATCTACCGGTGGTAACAATTTGCCGGGGCGAGTAGTGATAGGTTCTTGGTTTTTAAGCACCAGTTTTTGTAAAGCTTTCGGGAAACCCCAAGATGGTTGGCCCATCATGCCGCTAAAATATGACTCTACCGAGTCTGGGTAAGCTAAATCTTGACCTTTTTCCAAAATGTTATCTTTGGTGAGATTGTTTTGTACCATGAAGATAGCCATATCGCCTACCATTTTAGAGGAAGGAGTTACTTTAACGATATCGCCTAACATAAAGTTTACTTCACGATATTTTTCTTTTACGTCATAAAAGCGTTCACCTAGGCCCATGCCTTCTACTTGCGGTTTGAGGTTGGTATACTGACCGCCTGGGATCTCGTAACGATACACATCAGCAGCCGGTGTTATCATGTCGGATGCAAATTCAGCGTACCATGGACGTACTTGGGCCCAATAATCAGTCAGTTTCTGCAATTCATCCAAATCAAAGCCAGTGTCGCGTTCCTGTCCTTGAAGTGCAGCTACTACAGCGTTAATTGATGGCTGAGAAGTAAGCGAAGACAGTGAAGATATGGCGCAGTCTACAATATCTACTCCAGCTTGAGCAGCCATTAGATAGGTGGCTACTTGGTTGCCGCTGGTATCATGTGTATGTAGGTGGATAGGTATGCCGATCTCTTCTTTAAGAGTTTTGACTAGCTTGTAAGCAGAATAAGGTTTAAGTAAACCGGCCATGTCTTTAATAGCCAAAAAATGGCAGCCGATGTTTTCCAGCTCTTTGGCTAATTTTACATAATATTCAAGAGTAAAACGATCGCGCTTAGGATCACTAATGTCACCGGTGTAGCAGATAGTGCCCTCGGCAATTTTACCGTTCTTAATAACTTCTTCTAGCGCCAGTTGCATACCAGGTAGCCAGTTTAAGCAGTCAAAAGTGCGGAAAACATCTACGCCGGCCTCAGCAGCTTCTTTGATGAAAGCCTTAATAACGTTGTCAGGGTAATTAGTGTAACCTACGGCATTAGCACCGCGCAAGAGCATTTGAAAGGGAATATTGGGGATAGCTTTACGCAGTTCCTGCAGGCGACGCCAGGGAGATTCGTGCAGGAAACGGTAAGCTACATCAAAAGTAGCTCCACCCCAAGTCTCCATGGAGAAAGCATCTTTTAAGATATGGGCAGTAGCCGGAGCTATGCGCACCATGTCTTTAGTGCGCATGCGTGTGGCCAACAGAGACTGGTGGGCATCCCTAAAAGTTGTATCGGTCAGTAAAAGCTTATTTTGTGTCAGCACCCAATTGCGCACAGCCTCCGGACCTTTAGAGTCCAGCATTTGTTTAATACTGCCTAAACTCTCGTTGCCAGCAGTAACGGCCGGTGCTTTAGGTTCTTCAAAACAAGGCTTTTTACTTCTGTTAATAGACATATCACCGATGTATTTTAAAATTTTGGCAGCACGATCGCGCGAAGGGTTAACATCAAAAAGCTCTTTGCTTTCGTCTATGAATTTGGTAGTAGCTAGGCCGCTTTGGAAAGTGTGGTGTGAGATAATATTCATCAAAAAAGCTATATTAGTCTTAACACCACGTACGCGCATTTCATTTAAGGCACGCAACATCCTGCGGCAAGTACCCTCAAAAGAACGGTCAAAAGAAGTGAGTTTGACTAGAAGACTATCATAGTAGGGAGTGATAATAGCGCCGGGGAAAGCGTTGCCGGCATCTAAACGTATGCCGTAGCCACCGCTTGAGCGGTAAGCGGTAATACGGCCGGTGTCGGGCGCAAAGTTATTAGTGGGATCTTCGGTGGTTATGCGGCATTGGATGGCAAAGCCGCGGCTTTGCACTGCCTCTTGATTTTTGATACCTATCTCTGGAGAGTCAAGCGGCAGGCCTCTGGCTATTTGTATCTGTGCTTTTACTAAATCAATGCCGGTTACCACTTCGGTAACGGTATGTTCTACTTGAATACGCGGATTCATTTCAATAAAATAATGATTACCGGTTCTATCCATCAAAAATTCTACTGTGCCAGCGTTTATATAACCTACTTCTTTGGCAATGCGCACCGCATCATCTAAAATCTGTTGGCGTTTTTCGGCAGCAAGAGTAAAGGCCGGGGTGTATTCTACTACTTTTTGGTAACGACGTTGCACCGAGCAGTCGCGTTCATATAAATGTACGATATTGCCGTAGCTGTCGCCTAATATCTGCACCTCAATATGTTTTGGTTCCTGCAGGTACTTTTCCATAAAAATATCGCCGTTACCGAAAGCTTTCAAAGCTTCGCTTTGTACCATACCTAAAGCATCAGCCATCTCATTGTCACTCTCTACTTTGCGCATACCGCGTCCACCACCGCCGCCAGCAGCTTTTAAAATTACAGGATAACCGTATTCACCGGCTCTGGCAATAGCATCGTTAGCGTCTTTTAATGGTACGGTAGAACCAGGTATAGTGGGCACATTGGCACTAACGGCTATTTCTTTAGCCTTAAGCTTATCGCCCATCTGCGCCAAAATATGTGAAGGTGGGCCGATAAAGATAATGCCGGCGTCTTCACAAGCTTTAGCAAACTCTGGATTTTCAGCTAAAAAGCCATAACCGGGGTGAATAGCATCAGCTTTCTTTTCTTTAGCTAGTGCAATAATAGATGGAATGTCCAGATAAGCACCCAGCGGGCTTTTACCTTCGCCTATTAAATAAGACTCATCGGCTTTGGTACGAAACAAATTATAAATATCTTCACGCGAATAGATGGCTACGGTGTTAATTCCTATGTCGTAGCAACCCCTGAAGACACGAATAGCGATTTCACCGCGATTAGCTACCAATACTTTTTTAATTTCTTTAATCATAGATATGTTGTCCTTTAATATCTTTTTAAGCGTTGCCATAATATTGTCGGCAAGCGTAAAAAAAGACTCTCAAATACACAATTAGGTGTAAGACCAATACCCCAGTTTTGTATTGAAGAGCCTTAGAAATCCTAGGCATTTGCCGCCTTCTGAAAAGCAATTTTACCCTTAAAAGGCCTTAATCGTCAATATAAATAACATTTAGCATGGTCTTATAGTTAAATCTGTAGCTTTATTTTGGATTACTTAACCTCTAGTCTAGCTGTTGCCTCCTTTTTTCTGTGATAATTATCACAATTATAGTTATTAAAATATCAAATTATAACTAAAACTTATAAAAAAGAGTAAGTGTGTAATTCTAACCGTATAGTTTCGTAACTGGAGGCATCTAGATACCTATGGTTACTGCTTAAAAGCCTAAATCTACACCCCCTGCCTCACAACATATAGTAAAGCAGGGGGTGTAGATTTTTCTTCTTAGTTTATTTCAAAAAAAAGGTTACTAACGATAAGTAGTGTAAAGAATAATATCTTTC
>WRFJ01000034.1 GCA_009778865.1 Chloroflexota bacterium
AATATCTTTTTTAGATTCGCTGTAAGGAGCAAAATTATGAAGCTGGCCTATATTCTTGCTATTGAAAGTATCAGCTAAAATATAACCATCGGCATCAGTAACAATAAGATGTAAAGGACGGCCACGATTATCAACAGCAACGGCTTCTAAGCGGCTTTGCAGATTATCCCAGTTATGATCTGTAACATACACCATAAAAACTTCGGCTTCCAAGACTTTATTGTAAGCATCGGTTGCTTGTTGGAATGAATTTTGTATGCTGTCATTAGTGATAAAATATAATATGGCTGCCACCGCCACCAACACTACCGCAGCGATAATAAAGAAAGCAGCAATCAAACGATATTGCAGACTTTTATATGTTTTCATATATTTTAAACTTAATGCTCTGTAAATTTATAGCCAGCACCGTATATTGTTTGAATATATTTAGGTTTTTTGTAATTGTCTTCAATTTTTTTGCGGATATTTAAGATATGCACGTCTATAGTACGATCAAAACCATGGAAATCATAACCCATAGTACGCTCAATGAGTTCAGAGCGCGAAAAAACTCTGTCCGGCTCTGTGGCTAAAACCTGCAAGATCTTAAATTCTATAGTAGTAAGCTTAGCATCTTTACTAGCTACTGTAACTTTACGTGCCAGTGCATCTATAATAATATCGCCACGCACTAATTTATCCACTCCACGCTCACCAGGCATGCGACGTAATATTACACGCACTCTAGCGACTAACTCTCTGGGCGAGAAAGGTTTAGTCATATAATCATCAGCACCATTTTCCAGACCGGCAATCTTATCCTCATCGGTAATTTTGGCAGTAAGCATGATTATGGGTACATCAGAAAATTCTCTGATTTCGCGGCATACTTCTATACCGTCTTTTTTAGGCAGCATAAGATCTAAAACAATAATATCTGGGCTATTGGCTTTAGCTAAAGCTATTGCCTCATCACCGTCATAAGCAGTGAATATTTTGTATCCGTCTCTTTTAAGATATAAAGAAACAAGTTCAACAATCTTAACATCGTCATCTACAACTAAAACTTTTTTATTGACCATTTTTACTCCATCCGTTATGTTATTTATAATTTATTAATAAATTCATACTATAGAAAATAAATAAAGAAATTATTAATTTATTTATATTAAATATAACTCAAAACAACAACAAAAGTAAGTCTTTTAAAAATAATTTTTGAAACATGCCTATGATACCATATATAATGAACAATATAAACGAGGTGAATAAAATATGTGCGCCAAAATATTGCTAGCCGAAGACGACCCTGCCCTGCAGGAGATTATGCGCTACAATTTGCAAAAAGAAGAGCATACAGTGTCTGTTTTTGATAACGGCCGCACAGCTCTAGATGCTTTTAATCAAAAAGAACCTGACCTTTTAATATTAGACATCATGATGCCCGGCATAGATGGCTTAAGTTTGATGCGCGAAGTACGCAAAAAGAGTAATGTACCAATTATAATGGTCACCGCCAAAGGTGAAGAGATAGATAAAGTAGTAGGCTTTGAAATAGGTGCTGACGATTATATAACCAAACCCTTCTCTATTAAAGAGTTTGTAGCTAGAGTACGTGCCATTTTGCGCCGTATGGATATGAACAATAATGAAAACGCTAAAGAAGAAATAGTGCAAAGCGGTAATCTTAAATTAGACATTTCCCGTCACGAAACTCGTTTAAACAACCACGAAATAACTTTGCGCAGTAAAGAATTTGACTTGCTGTATTATATGATGCTTAACAAGGGCTTGGCTTTATCAAGAGATACCATATTAGAAAGAGTGTGGGGGTTTGAATACCCAGGCGACACCCGCACAGTAGATGTGCATATGCGCTGGCTGCGCGAAAAAATAGAGCAGAATCCGCAAAATCCGGTAAGATTGTTGACTATACGTGGCGTAGGCTATAAATTTAGTGAATAATCAAATGTTTAAAACTTTGCGGGCCCGTATTTTATGGCCCATTTTGATAACAGTGTTGATAGCCTGTGTATGCGCAGCAGTACTTATTATAGCTTATATAAAATATCAGCATGAGTTGAGCAACTACATAGTAGCTATAGTATTTAGCATAATGCTGTGCGTAGCTTTAGCAACGACACTGATAACTTTGAGTGTGGCTAACACTGTCGTTAAACCTATCAAAAGACTGCGCGATGTTTCAGCTAAAATGTCAGAAGGACAATTTGCGCAGGCTGTATTAGAAGAAACCGGTAAAGACGAAATAGGTGAAATCTCTACACACTTTAACGAAATGGGTCGAAATCTGCAAAAGACCATCAATATAGCCCAATCTGAACAAAAAAAACTGGAGGCTATTATTAATAAAATGGCTGACGGTCTTATCTTAATTGATGACAACAGTTGTATCCAACTCATTAATAAATCGGCTCGTAAAATATTTAATATGCCCAGCCAAAGCGTGGGACAAGAATTAAATAAAATTTTACCGGAATATGAAATAGCGTCTATAGCCCAGTCTGCCATATCAGAAAACAACGAGCGAGAGCGACACTTTGACCTGCCTTCCGGCCGTTCTATACACCTTATAGCAGTACCATTAATGTTTGATGAGCGTAAGGGCGCTTTACTTTTGTTTCAGGATCTAAGCGAAGTACACTCTCTGCAAACTATTAAAAGAGATTTCTTAGCCAATCTGGCACATGACATGCGCACTCCTATTGCCACTATTAAGGCTTCGGCCGAAACACTAAGCGAGGGCGCTTTAAAAGACGAGGTAGCCGCTCCTATATTTTTAGAACACATAGATTCGGCGGCCGATAAAATGGCACAAATAGTTGACGAAATTATAGATCTTTCACACTTAGAAAGCGGAGAAGTGCAGGTACAATGGGAAGAAATGAGTGCCGCCAGCCTACTTAATGATATTTCTAAAGGCATACGTAATGCTGCCGAACGTAAAAATATTAATTTATCGGTAGAAGTTAAGCCGGATTTTGTTTTTCAAGCTGACAGCGGCCGTTTAAAGCAAGCTTTAAATAATTTGGCGCACAATGCGTTAAAATTTACTGACGAAAGCGGATCTATTATATTCAAAGCTCGACAGGACATCGGATTAAACAACGTTTTCAGCGTATACAATACCGGTCAAGGCTTAAATGCCAAAGATATTGAGCGAGTATTTGAGCGTTTTTACAAAGCCGACAAATCCAGAGCCAACAGTGGTACCGGCCTGGGCTTAGCCATCGTTAAACATATTGCTAGCCTGCATGGCGGACGTGCTTGGGCTAACAGCATATATGATGAATACGCCGAGTTCTTCATTTTTATTCCGCACTATAATTAAAGATTAGATTTGCCTAAAAATTAGATTTTAACTTCGATTTAATAAAAGTCTCGAAATATACCAAATTTCAGATTTGTAAAACTACAAGAAGACTTTTTTATTTTTTACAGATATTTAACAAGCCCATAATAAACAGTTAAAGAAACAGCTTTATACTGTAGGTAATGGATAAAAAAGAAATAAAACCAACAAAAATTGTCATGGCCCTAATAGCTCATGACAATAAAAAAGATGATATAGTGGCTTTTGCCACTGTCCATCAAAAAACTCTGGGCGAAATGACTCTTTATGCTACCGGCACTACCGGCCTACGCATCAATGAAAGCACCGGCCTGCAAGTGCAACGCTTACAAAGCGGTCCTTTGGGCGGCGACCAGCAAATAGGTTCTATGGTAGCTTCCGATCAAATGAACGCCATTATCTTTTTGCGTGATCCGTTAACCGCTCAGCCTCACGAACCAGACATTACCGCCCTGCTTAGAGTGTGTGATGTCCATAATATACCAGTAGCCACCAATTTGAAAACCGCTGAAGCTTTAATAGATTATTTAAACAAGCAAATCTAAAAAAGCCGAAGGCGGTTTTTTCTTAACTAAAAATAGTTGAGAAAAATCTTAAATAATTTAGGTATTAAAAAATGAGGAGATAAAAAATAAAATGAACAAAAGAACCAAGGTATTGATCAGTTTGTTGGCAGTAGGCATATTGACCGGCTCTCTTTTTTTGGGAGCTTGTGACGACAAAAATAATGGGGAGCCACAGCAACGTTTTAATGTATCTTTAGCCGGCTCTACTACTGTACAACCTCTAGCCGAAGAATTAGCATTAGTTTTTGAAGGCAAAAACAAGAATTACAATATAATTGTAGGAGCCGGTGGTTCATCGGTAGGTATTTCATATGCCACTAACGGCACATGTGATATCGGCATGGTATCGCGCGAAGTTAAACAAAGTGAACTGGATGGTGGTTTATACGCCTATATTATAGCTTACGACGGTATTGCCATCATTGTACACAAAGATCTTAATATAAACAATCTCACCAGACAGCAGATCCAAGATATCTTCAGTGGCGCAATTACCAACTGGCAAGCAGTTGGCGGTCCCAATCAAACTATTACTGTAGTTTGTCGTGAAGAGAGTAGCGGCACTCACGAAGCTTTTGTTACCCTAGCCATGGATGGCAAGTCAGTCACTAATAGTGCTATACTACAAAATGCTAACGGCTCCTTAAAGATGTCTGTAGCAAGCACTACAGGTGCAATCGGTTACCTCTCTATGGGTTACTTAGATAATACAGTTAAAGCAGTTAACGTAGACGGCGTAGCTCCCACTATAGCTAATGTAAAAAACAACACTTACACTTTACAGCGTCCCCTATGTTTAGTTACTAAAGGCCAGGCTACCGGCGCTGCCAAAACTTTTATTGACTTTATTTTAAGTGCCGAAGGTCAGGCTATCGTAGCTAAAGACTATATTGCTGTATAACTAAGAAAGAAAGTAGTCAAAAACATGCACTCTCAGGAGGTTACATTGTAACCTCCTGAGAGTGCATAAAAACAAGGTAACTATTTTGATAAGCGCAATAAGAAAAATAGATGTCTTTTTTAACAAGCATTTGGTTGACAAAATAGCCAAATATATTATATATGGTTTTGGCGCCGTATCTGTCCTAATTTTGATAGCCATCATCGTATTCATCGTGATCAGCGGTTTGCCGGTTTTTAAAGAAATAGGGGTTTTCGACTTTATTTTTGGCACTGAGTGGAGTGTTAGAAATAATACCTTTGGCATCTTTTATATGATTTTGGGCTCTTTGGTAGTTACGGCCCTGGCTTTAGCTTTCTCCGTAGTAATATCAATAGGCTGTGCTATATTACTGGCCGAAATAGCTCCGACAGGCGTGCGTAATGTGCTAAGACCTTTGATAGAGCTTTTAGCCGGCATACCCTCAGTTGTATATGGCCTGATCGGCCTTGTTATACTGGTGCCTATTATAGGAGAAATGAAAAACGGCAGCGGCTTTTCCATATTAGCCGGCGGTATTGTACTAGCTTTAATGGTGCTGCCGACTATTGTCTCTATTTCTGAAGATGCTATCCGTGCCGTACCACGCAGCTACAATCAAGGAGCTTTAGCTTTAGGAGCCAGTAAATGGCAAAGCTTGTGGCATGTGATATTACCGGCAGCTAAAAGTGGCATCATAGTGTCTATAATTTTAGGAGCCGGCCGGGCCATCGGTGAAACTATGGCCCTTGTTATGGTAATCGGTAACTCTTTTGAAATGTTTACCAGTATTTTTGATCCGGCACGCACTATGACGACTAATATAGCTATGGATGCCAATTACGCCGAAGGATTGCATAGAGATGCTCTCTTTGCCACGGCAACGGTGCTGCTGTTTACTATCTTGCTTATTAATAGTTTAGCCACTGTTATATTAAACCGTAAGGCTAAGGTAAACCGAAGTGCGTAGTAAAAAAGTACAGCAAAATTTGGCTTTTTCTTTTATGTGGCTATGCGGCGGTATAGCTATCTTAGCTTTACTGGCTATAATCATATACGTAGTAGTATCCGGCGTATCAGGTATAAATTGGGAATTTTTATCCACCAATCCCAAAGGAGGCCTTGGTGAAAGCGGAGGTATTTTCAGTATATTAAAGTCTACCGCTTTATTACTAGGAGGCACCTTAATTATCCTTGCACCAGTAGGGCTTTTGGCATCAATCTATTTGAGTGAATATGCTCCTAATAACAAATTTACCGCCATAATTAGATACGGCATAGACACTTTAGCCGGCATACCCTCTATTGTTTTCGGTCTTTTTGCTTTGGTGGTGCTTATATTTTTTATAGGTTTGCCTCTTTCTATAACAGCAGGTGCTTTAGTGCTGGTATGTCTACTTTTACCAACCATGATACGTGTAGGAGAAGAAGCTTTGAAATCAGTGCCGCAAGAAGCTAGACAAGCTTCTTTGGCTCTAGGAGCCACCAAATGGCAGACTATATACAAAGTGGTACTGCCCACAGCCATCCCCGGCATTTTAACAGCCGTTATTTTATGTACCGGCCGTGCTCTAGGAGAAACTGCCTGTCTTTTTGTCGTTATGGGCAGTGTACTTAAAGAACCCAATAGCTTCATGGATCCAGGACGCAGTTTAGCTCTGCATATATTTTACACAGCCATGGAAAAGGGTGATTTTAAGACTGCTATGGCCACCGCTACTATACTTATTATAATAATTTTAGTAATTAACGTAGCTACTAATATCATTTCCGCACGTTTTAGGAAAAAAATGGGGGTGAACCGTTATTAACATGGAAAACCTGCAAAATAACATTGTGTATACTGAAAACGCCTCAGTTTTTTATGACAATAAAGCAGCCGTAAAAGATATAACTTTGGGCTTTAGTGAAAAAAGTATTACCTCTATTATAGGCCCCTCAGGCTGCGGTAAATCTACGTATTTGCGTGCCATTAACCGCATGAACGATCTTATAGGCAATTCTAAAGCCAGCGGCACTTGGAGTGTCTTTGGTAAAGACATTTACGACAAAAAGACTGACGTTTCAACGCTACGTAAAGAAGTAGGCATGGTTTTCCAAAAACCCAACCCGTTTCCTATGAGCATTTACGAAAATATGGTTTTTGGTCCTAAACAACACGGTGCCCATAAAAAGGATGAGTTAAATATTTTAGTTGAAGAATGCTTACGTAAAGCCGCTTTATGGGATGAAGTTAAAGATAAACTCAAAGAAAGTGCCCTTTCTCTTTCAGGCGGTCAGCAACAAAGACTTTGCATTGCTAGAGCTTTGGCAGTTAAACCTAAAGTTATTTTAATGGATGAACCGTGCTCAGCTTTAGACCCTATAGCAACTTTAAAAATAGAAGAATTGATGCGCCAGCTGGCTTCTGAATACACTATTATTGCTGTAACACACAATATGCAACAGGCCGCTCGCATCTCCGACCGCGTAGTATTCTTTTTAAACGAAGGGCAAGGTGGGGAACTTGTAGAATGCGGCTCTGCCGATGATATTTTTACCAACCCTAAAAATAAAAAAACTGAAGACTATGTGACAGGAAGGTTTGGGTAAAATGATACGTGAAAAATATATAAGTAAATTAAATGATATAAGCTTGCAGATTATTGCCTTAGGTGAAATGGCAGCAATAGCTATAGAAAAATCTCTTCGAGCTCTAAAAGAAAAAGACGAGCAGCAAGCACAAAATATTATAAATGCCGACGAATATATAAACCATCAAAGATTTATTGTGGAAGAACGTTTGGTATCATTAATTGCCAAAGAACAGCCGGTAGCTCATGACTTGCGTTTAATAGTAGCTCATTTAGTGGTAACCACCGAACTTGAGCGCATAGGTGATTACGCTGCCAACAATGCTAAAAATATACTAAAATTAGATAAATCTCCGACAGCACCAGTTATGACACAATTGCACAATATGAGTCAAAGTGTAGTAGATATGCTACGTAAAAGCTTGCAAGCTTATGGCAATGGCGATACGGTTATGGCTGTAACGGTAGGCCATTTAGATGATATAGTAGATGAGCAGTATGATCAAGTTTATATGGATATTTTGCAAACAGTAGCCGGCGGCACTATGTCTAT
>WRFJ01000035.1 GCA_009778865.1 Chloroflexota bacterium
CTTTGGTTTAAAGGTGCAGTGTGTCCGCGGTGAGGCACATAATCTTACGTAAAGGAGATCAGTACCATAAACAACAAACATAAAATAATCGAAATCAGATGGCACGGCCGCGGTGGTCAGGGTGCAGTTACTTCGGCTGAACTTATCGCTCAAGCGGCTATTGTTCAGGGCATGTATGCCCAAGGTTTTCCCAACTTTGGTCCCGAAAGAAGAGGTGCCCCTGTGCTTTCTTTTAACCGTGTGGCCGTAGACGGCAGCCGTATCCGCAATCGTGCCGGTATTACTAATCCCGATATTGTGGTAGTTTTAGATCCTAGTTTGGTTGAAGTAGCCGGTGTAACCGACGGTCTTAAAGAAGGCGGCTTATTGGTGGTAAACACTCATAAGTCTATAGACGATTTCTCACAAGAATTTATTCGAAAATATAAAGTAGCTACTGTTGATGCTGGTAAAATAGCTCGTGAAGAACTGGGAGTAGAAATCGTTAACACTACTATGATAGGTGCTTTGCTTAAAGCTTCCGGTGTAGTTGAACTAGACAACGTATGGAGTCCTTTGGAAAATCGTTTCGGACGTTTAACCGAGAAAAATGCCAACGCTTTGAAACGTGCCTATCAAGAAACTGCAGTAAAGGAGAAAGCTAAATAAAATGGTTAAAAGTGATAAAGATATGACTTGGCATGAGCTTAACCTAGGCTGCATGATTACCGATGTGGGTAATACTATGCAATATAAGACCGGCGATTGGCGTTCACAGCGCCCTATCTATAACTTTGAGCGCTGCATAAAATGCGGTGTATGTTATATTTTCTGTCCAGAAGGTTGCATTTCACGTAACGATGCTGGACATTTTGTGGCTGATTTGTTCTTTTGCAAAGGTTGCGCTATTTGTGAGAGGGAATGTCCCACAAAAGTGATTACTATGATTACTGAGGAGGATAAATAAATGAGCAACAAACCTGTAGGTATGGAGGTATCGGTTGCTTTGTCGGAAACAATTATGCATTGCGACGTAGATGTTATTGCTGCTTATCCTATTACTCCCCAAACTCATATTGTAGAACACTTAGCCGATTTGTTTGCTGATGGTGAAATGGATGCTGAGTATATACCGGTAGAATCTGAGCATTCGGCGCTTAGTGCCTGCATGGGCTCGGCAGCTGCCGGTGCCCGTACTTTTACAGCTACAGCCGCTCAAGGCCTGGAGTATATGCACGAAACTTTATTTATAGCTTCAGCTATGCGTATGCCTATAGTAATGGCCATTGCTAATCGTGCTCTGTCAGCTCCTATCTCGGTATGGGGTGACCACTCCGATGTTATGGCTGCCAGAGATACCGGCTGGATTTCTATTTTTGCCGAAAACGGCCAGGAAACAGTTGATTTAGCCATTATGAGTTTTAGAATTGCTGAAGATCACAAAGTGCTTTTGCCGGTCTTTTTGAATCTGGATGGTTTTCATCTTTCGCACATGATTGAGCCGGTACTTATTCCCTCTAGAGAAGAAGTAAAAGCTTTTCTGCCCGAACATATTTATCCGGCACCGCTGCATCCTTCCAAACCTGTGGCTATGGGGGAGTGCGCCGGTCCCAATATTTATACCGAAGCTAAAAAACAACAATGGGAAGTACTCGAGAAATCGATTGATATTATACGTCAGGTTTTTGCCGATTTCGGTAAACAATTCGGACGAGAGTATCATTTGGTAGAAGAGTATAAAGTAGAAGGCGCCAAAACTTTACTTTTAACGATGGGTTCCTATTCCGAAACAGCCATGACTTGTGTAGACAAAATGCGTGCCCAAGGTAAAAAAGTAGGCCTTATCCGTCTGCGCTGCTTCAGACCTTTCCCCTTTGACGATTTGCGTAAAGTTGTTAAAAATGCTGATACTTTGATTGTTTTGGACCGCTCTTTAGTGATGGGTGGTCCCGGTGGTCCGGTAATGAGTGAAGTACGTTCAGCTCTCTTTGGGCGTAAAGGTATGCCTAAAGTAAGCGGCATTGTGGGTGGTCTTGGCGGACGTGATATCACCGTAGAAGATTTTGAGAAGATTTATGATTTAGGTGAAAAACTGGCAAACGACCAAAGCCGAGAATTTGCTATGTACGGGGTGAAAGAATAATGGAAAAAATGACTAATAATATGCAAAATTATAACGTCTTTGTGCCTCGTATAGTGGACAATGACGAGCCTTATTCCTCAGGACATCGTGGCTGTGTAGGCTGTGGCGAAGTACTGGCTATGCGCTTGGTGGCTAAAGCTATCGGTCGTAACGCTGTGGTATGTGCTTCTACCGGTTGTATGGAGATTATTTCTTCGCAATTTCCCTATAATTCTTGGAAAATACCTTGGATTCACACTCTCTTTGAGAATTCGGCAGCAGTAGCTTCTGGTATTGAGGCTGCTTATAAAGTTATGGCTCGTAAAGGTAAAATTCCCAGTGCTGACATCAGCGTGGTGGCTATGGGTGGTGATGGCGGTACTTTTGACATAGGATTACAAGCTTTATCTGGTGCTTTAGAGCGCGGGCATGACTTTTTGTACGTTTGTTACGACAACGAGGCCTATATGAATACCGGCGTGCAGCGCTCCTCGGCTACGCCTTTTGGCGCCTCAACTTCAACTTCTCCGGCTGGCAAGAGACGTAGCGGTCAGCATGCCTGGAAGAAAAATATGCCGTCTATTGCTGCTGCCCATAACATCCCTTATGTGGCTACGGCCTGTCCTTCCTATCCTTATGATTTGATGGAAAAAGTGAAAAAAGGTTTGGCAGTTAAAGGACCGGCTTATATACAGATTTATTCTTCCTGTCCTACTGGCTGGAAGTGTGACAGCGCTGATGCGGTCAAAGTAGGCCGTTTGGCAGTTGAAACCGGTGCCTATCCTATGTATGAAATAGTTAACGGCCAGGTTAACATAACAATACCTACGCCGGAATTTCGTCCCTTAAAAGAATATTTAGAGATTCAGCGTCGTTTCCGTCATTTAACAGAGGAAGATATTGCTGTTATAGAAGAACGTTTGCACAAAGAATACAGAGAATTGGAGGAGAAGAGCAAGTGTCAAAACAAGTAGAAGCTTTGGATATGCAGGAAGTTTTGGCTAAAGTTAATCCGGTACTGGAAAAACACGGCTATGACGACGGCATGCTGGTGGGCATATTGCAGGATGTGCAGGCCCAGTTTAATTATTTGCCTAGAGAAGCTTTAATAGCTGTTGCCCAGCGTCTGGGTATAGCTTTATCTCGTGTGTTCTCGGTAGCTACTTTCTTTAAGGCTTTCAGTCTTACTCCGCGTGGCCGTCACCAACTGCAGGTTTGTATGGGTACAGCTTGTCATGTACGCGGAGCAGCCCGTATTTTGGAGAAATTTGAAACTCAGATCGGCATTAAAGCCGGACAGACTTCCGAGGATATGAAATATACCTTAGAGACTGTGGGCTGTGTAGGCGCCTGTGCTTTAGGTCCCTTGGTAGTATTGGATAACGAATTTGAAGGCCATCTCACCGTTGATAAAATTGAGCCTATTTTGGAGCGTTTAGACTAATGATTACGAGATTAAACGCCACACAGGAACTAGAAGGCCTGCGCCAGCAGATTTTAGCTTCCAGAAACCAAGATACCTTGCGCATTACGGTATGCTGCGGCACCGGTTGTATTGCCCAGGGTGCTAAGAAAGTAGTTGAAGCTTTTAAACGGGAATTGTCTGCTCAGAATGTTAACGCCGAAGTGGCCGAACTTAAAGAAACCGGCTGCCACGGTTTTTGCGAACAGGGTCCTATTGTAGTTATCCGTCCGCAGGATATTTTCTACAAAAAAGTACAGGTAGAAGATGTACCCAAGATTGTAGCGCGCACCATTATTAACGGCGAGGTCATGGAACGTTTACTGTACAGTGTACCCGGTAACAAAAAAGAAAAATGCACTCAGGAGAGTCAGATTCCTTTTTATGCCAAACAGGAGCGGGTGGTCTTTAAAAATAACGCTTATATAGATCCCACTTCCATTGAAGATTATATTGCCGTAGGCGGTTATGCTTCTTTAGTTAAAGTTTTAACCACCTTACAATCTCAGCAGGTAATCGATACTATTATTGACAGTGGTCTGCGAGGTCGGGGAGGTGGTGGTTTTCCCACTGGCTGGAAATGGCAAAGTTCCAAAGATGCTGCTGGTGATATTAAATTTGTGGTTTGCAACTGCGACGAAGGTGACCCTGGGGCTTTTATGGACCGCAGTATTATGGAAGGTAACCCGCACTTGGTGCTGGAGGGCATGCTGATTGCCGCTTACGCTGTAGGTAATGTGTCGGAAGCCTATATCTATATTCGTAACGAATATCCTTACGCCTTAAAGCATGCTTATAAAGCTATAGAAGATGCCAAAGCCTATGGTCTTCTGGGCGATAATATTTTGAGCACTGGATTTAATCTTGATATCAAGATCTGTCGTGGTGGCGGGGCCTTTGTTTGCGGTGAATCTACAGCTCTTATGGCTTCTATTGAGGGTAAAGTGGGCGAGCCGCGGGCTAAGTACGTACACACTTCAGAAAAAGGTCTGTGGGGCCGTCCTACGGTGTTAAATAACGTAGAAACGTTAGCTAACGTGCCGGTCATCTTTGAAAAAGGCGTGGAATGGTATAAATCAATCGGCACTGAGGGCAGTAAAGGTACCAAGGTGTTTGCTTTAGTAGGTAAAGTTAACAATACTGGTCTGGTGGAAGTACCGATGGGTATATCTTTACGCGAAGTTATTATGGACATTGGCGGCGGCGTGCCTAATAAAAAGCAGTTTAAAGCTGTACAGACCGGTGGTCCTTCGGGCGGCTGTTTACCTGAGAGCAAACTTGATTTGGCTGTGGACTTTGACGAGCTTACCAAAAATGGTTCAATGATGGGCTCGGGGGCCATGGTGGTTATGGACGAGCGTAACTGTATGGTGGATACCGCCCGTTATTTTATCGAGTTTTTGGAAGAAGAATCTTGCGGTAAATGTACTCCTTGCCGTGAAGGCTTACGGGCTATCCGTAATATCTTAATGGATATCTGCAGCGGCAAAGCTGAATTAGAAGATATCGACCGTTTGGAAAAACTGTGCTTGGCTGTTACCGAAGGCTCTTTATGCCAGTTGGGTGGTACGGCAGCTAATCCGGTACTTTCCTCCCTCAAATATTTTCGCAGTGAATACGAAGAACATATCACCAATAAGTATTGCCGGGCTGGCGTCTGTAAAGATCTGATAGCTTTCTACATTAAAGACAACTGTCCGGGATGTGTGTTGTGCTATAAGGCTTGTCCCACCTGGGCTATTATCTACAACGGTAAAGGTGTGCCAGTGACGTTAATACAGGATAAATGCACTAAGTGCGGTGCCTGCCTTGATGTCTGCAACTTAGATGCTTTGGAGGTTAGATCAGTTTATGATAACCGTTAATATAAATGGTAAAGATTACAGCGCCGAAAAAGACGAAACCGTGTTGGCAGTAGCTAAACGCAATTTTATATATATCCCTACCTTTTGTCATAACGAAGCTGTAGCTGATTACGGTAGCTGCCGTATTTGTATGGTGGAAATCTGGACTAAAAAAGGCAAAAATAAACTGGTTACAGCCTGTTTATTTCCGGTAGAGGATGGTCTTAAAGTGGAGACCAATAATGAGCGGGTATTATTTATCCGTAAGAATATAGCCGAGCTTTTACTGGCTAAATGTCCGGCTTCTGCTGAAGTAGCCGAGATTGCCGCTCAGTTGGGTGTTTATGAGACTAAATACCGCATTGAAAAAGACGGCAACAAGTGTATTTTATGCGCTTTATGCACCAGAGTTTGCGATGAGGTAGTGGGCCGCAAAGCTATTTCTTTGGTTAACCGCGGCATCAACCGCGAAGTGGCCATTCCCTTCTATGACAACGCTGCGGCTTGTATTGCCTGCGGTTCGTGTGTTTATATCTGTCCTACTAATGCTATAACTATGACTGATAAAGACGGCATACGCACCATTACTATGCCTAACTGTGAGATGAAATTTGCCCTGCGCAAATGCAACTCCTGCGGCAGAGAATGGATACCCGAAAAACAAGTGAAATATTTCTTGTCTTCAGCCCCCGGCCTTACTATTGAAGAATTTGACCTATGTCAATCTTGCCGTAAATAATTTTTAAGATCGGTTTTAAGTTTTATCTTCGTCTGCGCCAAGTACTGTTTATGGTATTTGGCGCAGACTTATTTAAGCGCGTTATATCGTTTTTGGTTTTTAATCTTTTAAGCAGCCGATCGGTACTATAAGCACTCCGTCATCTCTTTAATAGGCAAGTTTTGTTGCTGTCAGAATCATCAAAAATGACGGATTGCACATTTTATCGGTGTTCACTTTGTTTTTGAGTTGAGTAAGATATTTGGCAGTTTTTTCAATCTCTTTTGCCCCCAGCTTCATCTCAACGGCTGCACAACGATCGTCATAGTGACTACAATATTTTGCATAATATTTAGCAGAAACACCGCCTAATTGGGCGGTGTTTCTGCTAAACTGGCACGCTACGAAAGGGCCTAAAAACAGGGCAGGCAACTTAAAACTTGGTAAAGTGAGCGTGTAATTTACGGTTATGGCCTTTCTTGCCTCTGCGGCTTTTATTTTTCTCATTTCGGCCAAATGTAAATTCTTCGAAATGAAATCCCAGAACACGGATCTTGCTATTTTCAAGATTATTACGCAAACTCTCTCTCATTGGTTTTGGCCCGCAAAAATATATGTCGAACGGGTTTTCAGCACTTATCTTTTCTTGAATTTTATCAACAGTCAAATAACCTTGTTTGGTGCTGTCAATTAGGTGAATACACAGGTTGTTTTTACCTATTGCTTTTAATTCGTTAATATATGCACCTTCTTCACCGTTATAAGCGTAAAAGAAGTCTATGGAAAACTCCTTTGGTATATCAGTTTGGCAAAAACTCCTGAAAGGAGTTATGCCTATGCCGCCGGCAATCCATATTTGATGTTTGCTGCCGGCAGTATAATTGAACTTCCCATGCGGCTTAGTCACAACAAACTCATCACCGGTTTTGACAGTTTCCATAAGTTGAGTTGTATTATCGCCAAGTGCTTTTATAGAAAATTGAATAGAATCCTTATGCGGTGCCGAGCTGATTGTAAAGGGATGAGATGAAAATTGAGCGTCGCCTTTTGTGATTTTCAAGAAAGTAAATTGCCCTGCACGATGAACTATATGCTTGTTTATTGCCTGGCCTGTTATTTCAAATGTCTTTTTTGCTATGTGCTGAACCGATACCACTTTATACTTGTAGGGAAAAGCAATTCTCTCATACAGAAAAATACTGTAAACGGCAGATATTATACCGATAAAGTTAATGATATTTAACCAAATCCCAAACGGGGCAAGCTCAAAGGGATTATATGAAGATGCACTGTAGTAATGTGCCAGTCCGAAGATATAAGGTAATAGCATAAATTTGTGGATGGTTTTCCATGTTTCGTATTTTACTTTTTTCGCAATAATTGCAGCCAGGGCCAAAGCAATAAACAAAACCAGACTGGGGATACCGGGAATATGAAATGCCTCCGCAGCTCCTAATCCATCCAATCCATTTGTTGAAGCGTGTTCAGAAGCTTGAAGTATTATTATGTGAGCAATAGCCAAACCGACAGAGCCAATACCTAACCATTTGTGTGCTATGTATGCTTTATCTAGACCGCCCCATAAGCCGTCAAGACATTGGTGGCGCGTTGAAA
>WRFJ01000036.1 GCA_009778865.1 Chloroflexota bacterium
AGCATCCCATGATGATAGGGCGATTAAGGCCTTCTTCATCAGTAAAAGTAGCGTTTAAAGCATCGGATATATATGTGCCTAATTTAAATATATGCCCGACTTCTATGCCTTTAACTAAGCTGAAAATACCGTCGCAGTGAGGGCACATATAACCTTGTTGGGCTAAAGCTATATCGGTTACTATCTCGGTTTGATAATCGCGGCCTATATTAGTATTTAATAAATGAAAGCCTTCTTTATTGGCACCACTGACTAGATTTACATTATTTTGAACTGAGTCATCAGCTACAATGCGTATATTTTTTAAGCCTGACGGCCCTATGTAACCAGCTGATAAACCTTTAGCCCGTAATTCTTCGTCAGAAGCAGGGCGTAAATCAACAGCTTTTAAAGTGTTTTTTAATTTTATCTCGTTTATTTCGTAATCTCCACGCACCAAAGCCATTACCAATTGCCCGTCGGCTATATATAAAACAGTCTTAAGAATTTTATCTGCCGGTATTTTAAGGAAAGAAGCTATTTCTTCTATGGTTTTTTGCTTAGGTGTGGCAATTTCTTGCATAGGCAAGAGAATTTTATCGGCATTCTTTGTTTTGGCAAATGTAGCTTTTTCGCTGTTAGCGGCGTAATTGCAAGAAGTGCACTGTAAAACACTATCTTCGCCGCTATCAGCTACCAACATAAACTCATGAGAAGCTTTGCCGCCGATAGCTCCGCTGTCAGCATCTATCATTATGGCTTTTAAGCCGCATCTTTGATAGATATTCATATAAGCTTGTTTTACTTGCTCATAAGTTTGATCAAGACTTTCTTGTGAGGCATGAAAACTATACATGTCTTTCATAGTAAATTCACGTACGCGTATAAGCCCTGCACGCGGGCGTGCCTCATCACGAAATTTGGTTTGTATCTGATAAAGAGCAAAAGGCAAGTCGCGATAACTTTGTACAAAGCGAGAAGCTAGATCAGTTACCACTTCTTCATGAGTAGGGCCTAATACCAGCCTGCGCTCTTTGCGATCTATTAAAGTAAGGAGATTTTTACCAAAAGCTTTGTCGCGGCCGCTTTTCTGCCATATCTCTACAGGCTGCAGTACAGGCATAGTTATTTCTTGACCGCCGCATTTATTCATTTCTGAACGGATGATGTTTTCTATTTTAGAAATACTTCTTTGAGCCAGCGGCATGTAAGAATAACCCCCGGCTATTAATTGAGCAATCATGCCGCTACGTACTAAAAGTTCATGCGAAACAGTATCGGCATCGGCGGGAGTTTCTCTTAAAGTTTTAAAAAATAAATGGGAAAGACGCATGTAAGACCTCTAGTCAGTTTCTTTTTTGATAAAACGTTTATAACCTAAGCCAAAAACTACAGCTGCTATAACTACTACGATAAAAGCTATAAATCCTTGCCAACCGGTCATATTAATGCCGATAGCTAATATCAACGCTGAGGCCAGCATTATAAGAGTGCCTATGCGGTGGTTGGAAGTATTTAACAGGTTATACATTATAAACCAGCCAATAGCTATAGCGGCAATACCTATGCCGCCCCAAAGCCATAATTGATTAAGACTGGCACCCTCGGTGCCAATAATAAGACCTACGGCATTACTGATGCCTCTGAAGGCTAGCCACACACCACTGGCTAATATTAAAAGGCCTATAATGTTAATCCAGGTCATGCGCGGAGATGGTAAAAATATACCTGCTGCCAACATAATAATACCTAATGTGCCAAAAATAATAGCTGGTTCAATACTCTCAGTAAATAAACCATTGATGGCAGTAATAATAAAAAACATAGCTATAAACATTAAGGCGCAGCCACTGGTATTACGTAATTGTTGGTTAAAAACGTCTTTTGTTTCCATTTACAAAACCCTCTTTTGTTGTAAAATGTCTATATTTCAGAACAATAAAGCCTGCTCCAGTAAAGCTTTTATATAATCTGTTTCTGTTACAACGGCTATCTTTTGACCGCGCACGAACAATAAACCTTTACCTTCCCCGCAGGCAATACCCAAGTCCGCAGCAGCAGCTTCACCAGGGCCGTTAACAGAGCAGCCCATGACAGCCACCTTTAACGGTTTATCAATAGTTTTAAAAGCTTCCTCAACTTGCAGAGCCAGGTTTTTAATTTCAGCTTGAGCGCGTCCGCAAGTAGGACAAGCAATAACGCTTACGCCTCTTTGGCGTAAATTTAAACTTTTAAGTATTTCCCAGCCGGCACGCACTTCTTCAGCAGGCGAAGCTGCTAAGGATACTCGTATAGTGTCGCCTATACCTTGACTTAATATAGCACCGATACCAGCACTGCTGCGCACCAAACCGCTGTAACCGGTGCCGGCTTCGGTAATACCTACATGCAAGGGGTATGGTACTTTTTTAGCTAGTATGAGATAAGCTTGCATAGTAGCCGGTACGTCAAAAGCTTTAACGGATATTTTAATATCATCAAAATCAAATTTATGTAAGCGTTCTATTTCTCGCAGAGCTGCTTCAACCAATTGCTCTTCTAAAGGACGGCTGTGGTCCAGACTCTGTGGTAGTGAGCCGCTGTTAACGCCGATACGTATAGGTAAATGATATTCTTTGGCTGCTTCTACTACTGTTTTTACTCGTTCATCGGTACCTATATTGCCAGGGTTAATACGCAGCCCTTGTACGTATTTGGCAGCCTCTAAAGCTAGTCTGTAATCAAAATGTATATCAGCTACTACCGGTATGGGCGAACGCGAGCATATTTCTTTAAGTGCTTGGGCAGCTTGTATATCAGGCACAGCACATCTGATAATTTCGCAACCGCTAAAAGCCAGCGCGTTTATTTGCGCTATAGTGGCTTCTATGTCTTGAGTAAAGGTTTTGGTCATAGACTGCACTGAAACGGGTGCGCCATAGCCTACAGCTACTTTACCTATATTTACATGGTTGGTGTTTTCTCTTTTATACATTAAAAATTTTCATAAAATAATGGATGGGTCGTTTTTTAATTCCTCTGAAGTGTTAATTTAATTGTAGCCGTTTTATGGTTTTTGTAAGCAATAATTGCTAATCTAAAAACAGTCCAAAAACTATTTTAATTTACTTTAAATTTTTAGTTATATTTTGAACTTTGATACGTGTCCATTGGTCGGCTTTTAGTACATTTTCTAGTGTCTGCTCTTGTTTTTGATGTTTATCTAAACATTGCTTTATTATAACAGCAATATCGGTAAATTTTATACGTCCGTTTAAGAAAAGATTTACTGCTTCCTCGTCTGCGGCGCACAGCACTGAGGGGTAGGTGCCGCCTTGTTTACCGGCTTCTATAGCCAAAGAAAGACAAGGAAACTTATTATAGTCAGGAGCGTTAAAGTCTAAACAGCCTATTTGTCCCCAGTTTAAAAATTGCAAGTCAGGATTTTGCCGGCGGATAGGTTGCGTTAAAGCGTATTGGATAGGATAGCGCATATCGGGCAAACTCATTTGAGCTTTAACTACACCATCAGGCCATTCTACCATAGAATGCACTATACTCTGCGGGTGGATGACTACCTCTATTTGTGTAAAAGGTATATTAAAAAGATGATGTGCTTCAATAACCTCTAGGCCTTTGTTCATCAAAGTGGCTGAATCGATAGTTACTTTGGGTCCCATGTTCCACGAAGGGTGTTTTAAAGCTTGGGAGGCAGTGACTTTAGACATATCTTCTATAGGTGTATCACGAAAAGGGCCTCCTCTGGCTGGAAGTATCAATTTTTGCGGAAGCACTTCGCCGTTTAAACACTGCCATATAGCGGAATGTTCACTATCTATCGGCAATACTTTAGCACCTGTTTTTTTACATAATTTTAAGAAAGGATATCCGGCTGTTACTACAGTTTCCTTATTGGCTAAAGCTATTTGTTTACCGGCATCGGCTGCAGCAAAAGACGGCTTAAGGCCGGCGCTACCGCTAAGAGCTACCGATACAATATCGGCTTCTTGAAGAGCAGCCATACTTTCCATATCTAGAAAGTTATATTTTTTATTAAAATCTTCATTGGCAGAAAAGATATATTGAGGTTTAAATTCATCTATTTGTTGTTGCAGTAATGCAGTATTGTCGCCGGCAGCTAAAGCCAACACTTTAAATTCTTCTCTAAAGCGGCGTACGACATCCAGTGTTTGATGTCCTATAGAACCTGTTGAACCTAGTATTACTAAATTTTTAACCATTACTATTACACGACAAATAAAATTAAAATAAGATAACCGACCGGGAAAGCCAGTATCCAGGAATCTAAGCGATCCATAACACCACCGTGGCCTGGTAAAGCATCAGAAGCATCTTTAATTTGTGTATAACGTTTAAAGCGTGACTCTATCAAATCTCCGGCAATGGCTAAAACACCGATGAGTAAACCGAATAAGGCTGCCCAAAATAGCGAGATGGGTAAACCGCCTAGCCAAGCTACAATAGCAGCCAGTATCATGGCTCCTAATAATCCGCCCACTGCACCTTCAATGCTTTTATTGGGGCTGATATTAGAGGCCAGTAGGTGTTTTTTGCCGCGCCATAAACTGCCTACAAAAAAGGCAAAAACATCGTTGGCAAAAGTCGCAAAGCCAATGAAGAATACCCAGCCGATGCCGTTATCTAGCTCGCGTACTGCCAGTACGTAACTTAACATAAAACCAAGATAAATAACACCGGCCAATGTCCATTGCCAAAGACTGGTATCTTCGGTTTTACCTCTTATGACCAGCCACAACAATGAAATTACTAAGAAGCCTATCAATACATAAGACTGGACCTCGGGGAATAAAGAAGAAACTACTATTATGCAAGACGAAACCACGCCGAAGATGGCAAGAAATGGACTTTTAGTAACTTTAGTAGCACTGTAAAACTCTAAAGTGCCAATGCCACAGGCTAGCACCATAAGAAAAGCCAGCCAGTTAATCGGACTGTCAAATATAACCGCCAGTACAAAGATGGCAAAAAGCATCAAACCGGTAACCATTCTCTTAAACATTAAATGCCGCCAAACCGCCTTTCTCTAGTACTGTAATCATTAAGTATTTTTTGAATTTCTTCTTCGCTAAAGTCCGGCCAAAAAAGTGGCGAAAAATACAGTTCAGTATAAGCACTTTGCCACAGCATAAAATTAGATAAACGTTTTTCACCTCCGGTGCGTATTAACAGATCTACATCAGGCAGGCCGCAAGTATAAAGTCTTTGGGCTAAAACTGCCTCGTTAATATCGCTATCTTTTAGACCATCTTGCACTAACTTTTTTACGGCGGCTACTATTTCTTGACGTCCACCGTAGTTAAAAGCTACCGATACCATTGCACCGCTTTTATCTTTAGTATCGGCTATAACTTGTCTTATCTTTTCTTGAGTATTTTTAGGTAATCTATCCAACTCGCCCAAATGTTTAAAACGTATATTATGCCGGGAAAATTCTTGGTCATAGGCATCTAAAGCTTCCAGCATCAAAGTATTAAGGGTGTTTATTTCTTCACTTGGCCGTCTCCAATTTTCTGTAGAAAAGCCAAAAAAAGTGATATAAGGTACACCTTTTTGTGCCAAATATACGGCCATCTTGCGTGCCACTTCTAAACCAGCTTTATGACCGGCAGTGCGTACTTGACCCTTAACAGTAGCCCAGCGGCCATTACCATCCATAATAATAGCTATATGTTGCGGTAATTTTGATGCCTTCAAATTTATACCTTATCTTAAAAATTAAGAGAGGCTAGACCTCTCTTAATTCCTTTTCTTTATCTTCAAAAATCTGCGAGGCCTTAGCTACAGCCGCATCAGTTATCTTTTGCAGTTTTTCATCGGCTCTTTTCAGATCGTCTTGTGATATTTGACTTTCTTTTTCCAGCTTTTTCAAATCGTCCATACCCATACGGCGTACATTACGGATAGCTACTTTGCATTCCTCAACACGTTTGGAAGTCATTTTGATGAGTTCATTGCGGCGTTCTTCATTTAATGGAGGGATATTTAAGCGAATGGAAATGCCGTCGTTGCTGGGGGTAATGCCAATGTCGCTTCTTAAAATGGCTTTATCTATGGCGTTCATCAAGTTTTTATCCCAAGGCTGGATTATTATGCAAGTAGCGCCTTGGACTGATACTGAAGCCACATGGTTAAGTGGCGTGGGTACGCCAGCATAATCTATTTTAATGCCATCTACCAAAGCAGTGTTGGCTCTGCCCGTGCGTATGCCGGCCATCTCGCTTTTTAAATTTTCTAAAGAGGCATTCATTTTCTCGTTAGCACGATTTAAAACATCATTAATCATCAGTGATTTACTCCTCGCTGGTGATAATAGTGCCGATATTTTCGCCTCTACAGGCACGCTCTATGCCGTTTTCTTCCAATAAATCAAATACTATAATTGGTAGTTTATTTTCATCGCATAAAGATAGGGCAGTAGCATCCATCACTTTTAGACGCTTCTTAATGGCCTCTAGATGTGTTAAACGCTGATATTTCACGGCATCTGAATATTTATGCGGGTCTTTATCGTAAACGCCGTCCACTTTGTTTTTGGCCATCAGTAGCACCTGAGCTTCAATTTCTACTGCGCGCAAAGCTGCAGCAGTGTCGGTCGTCATGTAAGGATTGCCGGTGCCACCGGCAAAAATAACTACTCGTTCCTTTTCCAGATGACGGATAGCTTTACGTCTGATAAAAGGCTCGGCCACCTGCATAACTTGTATAGCAGATTGAGTACGGGTGATGATGCCTTCCTTTTCAAAAATATCTTGAATAGCCAAAGCATTCATGAGAGTGGCTAGCATACCGGCATAATCAGCACTTACTCTGTCTATTCCGTGCCTAGCGGCTTCGGTGCCGCGCCAAATATTGCCGGCGCCCACTACAATAGCTACACTCACACCACCATCTACTAATGGTTTTATTTGTTTAGCAATATGGCCTACTACTCTAGAGTCAATAACAAAGCCATTGTTTCCGGAGAAAGCTTCACCGGAAAGTTTTATCAGCACTCTTTTATACTTAAAACTACTCATAAAATCTTGTTTTTATGTCTAGGCGCCAATCTCAAAGCGGGCAAATTGCTTAATGCGGATGTTTTCACCAGTTTTAGCAATAGTAGACACAATGAGATCATGGATGGTTTGACTGGCATCGCGAATATAGGCTTGAGAGAGCAAAATCTCGTTCTTGTCTGTACCCTCGGGAGCATCTTCAGCGTTTAAGTATTGGGGATTCATAGCTGCTATTTGCATAGCTATCTCTTTAGCCAATTTCTTAAACTCATCGGTGCGACCTACAAAGTCGGTCTCGCAATTCAGTTCAATCATACCGCCGATACGCCCGCCGCCATGGATATAACATTCTACTATGCCTTGGCCAGTACTTCTATTGGCTTTTTTAGCAGCCTTGGAGAAACCTTTCTCTTTTAAATACTCAATGGCTTTTTTTACATCGCCATTGCACTCTCTTAAGGCGTTGCGGCAATCTATAATGCCGGCGCTGGTGATTTCACGAAGTTCTTTTACAGTTTCAGTGGTAATTTCCACAATATTTCTCTCTTATTTTCTAATTTTCACTGTTTTCTATAGGAGCAGTCTCGGCTTTGGAAACGACCTCAACAGTTTCTTTTATCACTACTGGCTCGCTGGTGGTCACTTCTAAAATAACATCAGCCATTTTGGTGGCGACTAATTTTATGGTGCGCATAGCATCATCGTTAGCCGGAATAGGGTAGTCAATATCATC
>WRFJ01000037.1 GCA_009778865.1 Chloroflexota bacterium
AAATCTTGAGCGTAAGAGGCTTTTTTATCAATAGCTTTTTGAGCTTTATCTTTAAAGTTTTCCATATTTTAGTGCAAACCTCCTTCACAGCCGCCGCATTGAGTGTAGCCGCTGACTTTGATAGTCTCTAACATGTCGCGCGGGTCGCCGTTGCATTGTACGCGGCCGTTTATTAATATGTGGCCGGTGCGGGCGTTAACATACTCTAGTACATGGCCGGTGTGGGTAATAATGAGCCCTATCTTTTCACGGCGCTGCATGGGGTGTTTTTTATCTAAAACCTGATTGATAAGGTCGCCGATAAGGGCGATATTTTCTAAGTCTACGCCGCTTTCCGGCTCATCTAACAATACTAGAGATGGGTCTTGCGCTAAAAGCTGCATCATTTCCGAGCGTTTGGTCTCACCACCGCTAAAACCGGCGTTAATGTCACGCATAAGAAAATCACCCATATTGGCTTCAGCTGCCAAAACAGTAGCGTTTTTATCGCTACTGTGGGTTTGAATAATAGCCTCTACCAGTTCGCCGGTTTTAACTCCTTTGACTACTGGCGGACGCTGATAAGCTATGCCTATACCCATCATTGAGCGCTGATTGATAGGCATATGTGTAATATCTACACCTTTAAAGATAATCTGACCTTGGGTTATTTTATATCTGGGAAATCCCATAATAGTCATGAGCAAGGTAGTTTTTCCACCGCCGTTGGGGCCGAAAATAACATGAGTTTCGCCTCTGGCAATGCTTAGGTTTAAGCCGTGCAAAATCTCCTTACCGTCGATAGATACATGTAAATTAGATATTTCCAAAACATTATCTTCGTTCATATGGGCATTTCCTTTCTTGTTCGATAAAGGCTGTTTAAGGGGGAGGTTATTCTGTAAGTATAACAAAAACGCTGTATTTTTTCATAATGACGAGCTGTTTATAGACAATACTCTCAATAAAACAAAAAGCTCATATATAGCAATATCTTATACACGGCAGTTAGGTGTGTTTTGGGTTTTTTAGCTGTAATATTAAAGGCTTGAAAACCGGTAAAATGGCTAGCAAGCTCATAAATGTCTTAAAAAACAAAAAGGATTTCTCTTAATTAAAAAGAAATCCAATCACCCTTTTGGCTCCCCGGGTAGGATTCGAACCTACAACCTAACGGTTAACAGCCGTGCGCTCTACCATTGAGCTACCAGGGAACGTAAACAACGCAAAATATTATGCCTTCTTTATTAACTTTTGTCAAGAATTCTTGTAGGCTATGATCTCTATCTCTACTAAGATTTCCGGCAAAATCATGCCGGCGATAATCGTGGAGCGAGCCGGAGCCGGAGCTTTAAAGTACTTTTTGTATATTTCATTTACTTGACCGAACAATTTACTGTCAGCTAAAAATATAGTGCTTTTTACCACATCTTTTAAACTGCAGCCGATTTCACCCAAAACTTTTTTGATTTTTTCCAATACTTGAGTTGTTTGTTCTTCAATAGTAGTCAGAGTTTTACCGTTTTCATCAACATGGCCGATTTGACCGGAAACAAAAACATAATTACCGGCTATGGTAGCTGTAGAGTAGGGCAGGTCAAGAACTTTGCTTAAGTTTACATAATTAATAGACATATTTCGGGCCTTTCTTCCGATGTTTGTTTTTCAACAAAAAAACCCACAAGCGGTCAAGACTGCGGGCTTATAGGGCTGCAAACTTGTAATGGCTGCCGATCCAGGATTCGAACCCGGACAAAGAGATTCAAAGTCTCTCGTGCTACCCTTACACAAATCGGCAACGGTGCTTTATTGGTGCCGAAGGTCAGAAACGATTTTTGAACTTTTCGTGGGCTTTACTATGCCATTTTTAGCTATAAAACTGCTTCTTACTCTACACCGTTTTTTGTCGCTCTGCGTTTTTTTGTAGTCAAAATGTAGTCAGAGCGTCATCTCTATAGCATCCATTAGCGCCTCTTCGGTGATTGGGAATAGATGGCTATAGGTGTTTATGGTACGGCTAATGTCGGCATGGCCGAGTCTTTTAGCGACTAATAGTATATTCTTTTCTTTATGGATTAGCAAGGAGGCATGGGAATGTCTTATGTCGTGTATGGGTCTACGTCTGGATTTGTTCTGATGGTTTTGATAGTATATGCATAACTTACCGAGTTTAATGGCTTCTGCAGGGGGCTGATACCTCTTACGGATACCGAGAAGCGCGGCAGACAAAGGTTGGCACAATAACTCCGTAACCCAATGCGGAGGGAATGAGGAAGCCCCCAGATTTTTGGTCTGGGGGCCACAGAAGCTAATTTTGCTGATTTAAGCTAATTCTTTTATTTGTAAAGACAAAACGCATTAATAAATAGGTAATGACGACAGTTACAATTACTTTTTATTACTAAAAAAATAGAGAGCAAAAATCAACAAGCCCACAATGATTACAGTAATGACCGATACATTAATAATATTTAGTCCCATAATAACTTCTAATATACACTATATTAACAAAACATAGCAATAACGACTAATATAAAAGACCTCCAACATCCATCTCAAGAGGCCACCATTTGCCGCTACCACTAAAAGAAATGCCACCTGCCATTGAAAAATTAATGGTTGGGGTAAAGGATGTCCATGTATGAATATACGTAAATACAACATTTGCCAATTTATTCTCGTAGGCTGAGTACTTTTTAACAAGTGTCGCATGGGCATCAGCATAGCCCATTGGACTGTTTAAAAGTCCGCCGCTAGTCTCTTTAAAATCCCAACAATAACCACCATATATATTAGACTTTGTGAGATAGAATGACATAGTGCTATTATTCTGATACTTACCCGCAATGTATGTGCTAGAGGCTGTAAATGCTTCGTCATTACCGCCCCAAGTAATTGCCATATAGCCTCTATCGGCAGGAGTGCTTTCTCCAGGGATATAGAGGCCGAGAGAGTCCCAAGTTGCATTAGTCAAAACTATATAACTATTATCGGTACTTTCTTGGTAAACCACTAAATAACAAGTCAATTTTGTCTTTTTTGGTGGGTATTTGCTACCAACATAAACCCAACCCCTGCTTAATTCTTTCTGAAATTTAGAAACTTCATTTTTTGTCATTTGGTGGCTATCAGTTATATTACCATTATCATCATACGTCTCATCAACGTAAACTGCTTTGGTGGCAACAGCATATATTTGAACGGAGCTTCTTTCTTGCTGAAAAGCACTAAAATAATCAAACATTTCAGCATTTTGGATGGTATTTAAAGCATTAGGACCCCAAGCTTTACTTTCTTCGTAGTAAATACTTTTCCCATCAGCAGCGGCAACAGCTAGCCCACCAAATACAGAGGCAGCTAGCATAGAGACAGCCATAACTAGAGATACAATTTTGAGTTTTCTCATCGTTTTTCTCCTGAAATTTTATTTACGCCAGTAAAAGATAAGTGTCACATTATAATTTTTGCGGTATTCACTTCTACATGGACAAGTAAAACGAGTTTTCAAGAACCTCCCTAACCAAACTATAACACGCCACCTACACGATTTCAATAGCATTTTTAAACGTGTAATACATATAAAAATCATATAAATATTATATATACAATTTTACTGAAAGGGTCTGCGTCGGGATTTGTTCAGTGGGTTTTGATAGCATATGCATAACTTACTGAGTTTAACGGCTTCTGCCGAGACTTAATCCCCTTAACCAATTCAGAGAGAACCGAAAAGCAAAGATTGGCGCAATAACCTCTCTCGTACTCAAGTTCGGGAAATGCGGAGGAAAAGTCAAGCCCCCAGATTTTTGGTCTGGGGGCTTGACTTTTTGCCCACCCTAAACCTCCGGCTATGCCGGAGGATTTTTTGCGATTTTTTGGTTAGCTTACCTGGGTGATCGGATGAACATCTATTTGTGGAGCTTTTGAAGCCAAATTCTGCTCACTGTCAACTAAATTTCTAGTACCCCAATTAGCAGTTTTAGAGAAATCAACCCAAGTTATATAGATATTTATATCAAATTGATATGCAATATCGTGCCTACTAACCTTATATGCAATGCAGCTGAATGTCTCTCCTGGCTTTATATTCATCTTTGGATGGCCACGTATCTCATACCCATCAGTATCATAACGATATAATGTTGCGCCACTAACGCTATTGCTTCCAAGTATTGCTTCGTCTTGATTTTTATATTCCCAGAAGTAAGATGCTTGAATATCATTTATCGTTGCATCACTATTGTTAGTAATTGTTAATCCTAAACAAAAATAACCTTCTTGATTTATGAACCATCTACTATCAACGCTAACCTGTAAATTATCAAAGTTATCAGTATCTCTGTTAGAGCAACCTATTAAACTCATAGAACCGAAAACTAAGATTATGAATAATAAAAAAACAACCCCAATCTTTCTCATTTTATGACCAACTCCTTCTTGTGAAAGATGCAAAACTTAATATAATTAACCAGAAAGGTTATTTCATGAATAATGGTATAAGACCAACAAAACTCCACCATAATGGCTCGGTCGAATAAACAGTCGGAAGAGGTCGTTCAGCTTTTCCCGAAGGGTATAATCTTTGCTGGGCAGTTACATAATTGTGAAACCCGAGAAGAGCAAAATCAGCTATAAGCTGCGTCATCTGGTGGAAAATGCTTTTTTACATCTAAAGCGCTGGCGAGGCATCGCTACCCGCTATGCTAAAAACACTGCTTATTTTCTTGCTGCCGTACAAATCCGTTGTATTGCTTTGTGGCTTAATGTTTTAGCTTAGTCTTGTGTCAACAGTATATAGATATAACGCAGTCTTTTAGCAAAAGTTGTGGTCTTTTTTAAAAATATTTTTCAATAAAAAAGCCTCCTTCTGGAGACTCTTTTGTGTCTATAAAGTAATTATGATTTAAAAATATGTAGTCAATTTGTAGTCAAAACATCTTTTTTATTCAATATTTACGATTAAAATTATTTATTGGTGCCGAAGGTCAGACTCGAACTGACACATGAGTCACCCCATAGCAGTTTTTGAGACTGCCGTGTCTACCATTCCACCACTCCGGCATATAAATAAATGGTGCCGAGGCCCAGGCTCGAACTGGGGACACACGGATTTTCAGTCCGTTGCTCTACCGACTGAGCTACCTCGGCATTAAGCCGAAAGTTATTATAGCATAACTTTTGCATCGCTGAAAAGCTTTAGGTAGCTATGTGTTTATGAAGAAATTGCATAAAAATTAACCCTTTAATTAACTTCATTACGAGCCAGTTAATGGGCTAATAATATCCTTAATTATATGGCTTATAACTAGGCATGCGAACAAAAACTCGGCATACTTAAAAAGATTATAGCCTGCTTAAAAAATGTTTACATAATGATATTATCAATTAATCTGGTTGAGCCGATTTTAACGGCTATTGAAAGTAAAGCAGGGGCGTCTGATATCTCATTAAGCTCATTAAGGTCTTCCAATGAAGCTAAGCTGACATAATCAATATGGGATATTAGAGGTTCTTGCTGCAGTATTTGCCTGACGTTTTGCTTAATAACGCCTGCTTGCCGGTATCCTTCGTCAAATAATTTTTTACCGGCACGTAAGGCTTCATATAGACAAGACGCTGCTTTAAGTTCTTTGGGCAATAAATAAGCATTACGTGAGCTTAGAGCAAGACCGCTATCGGTACGGACGGTGGGAACTACATGTAATTGCAATGGTATGTTTAAATCTTTCACCATTTTGTTAATAATAACCACTTGCTGGGCATCTTTTTGCCCCAAAACAACTATCTGGGGGCGTATGATGTTAAACAGTTTAAGAACTATGGTGGTTACCCCTTTAAAATGAGTGGGGCGGTGTGTTCCTTCCAGTATGCGGCTCATCTTTTCTGCCTGCACCCAAGTATCAAAATCGTCTGGATAAATTTCTTTAGCGTCAGGATAAAAAAGCATATCTACGCCATTATCTTTAAGCAGTTTTTCATCTTTAGCAAAATCGCGCGGATATTTATCAAAATCTTCACCGGCAGCAAACTGACTGGGATTAACAAAGATACTGACTGCTACTTGAGAGCAAAGTTGTTTGGCCGTTTTAATTAAAGAAATATGACCTTGATGCAAAGCACCCATAGTGGGTACCAAAGCAAGACTATCACTTAGGCTATTGCGCCAAGCGGTTATTTCTTTAATAGTGGTGGTTAGTTGCATTGATTTAACAGCTTTCCAAATGGTTTTTGATTTGTTCTAGCAGTTCATTATCTATGCAACGGGCATTAGACGGGCTGGGAAAAGAGTCTTCTTGCACTTCCTTTACATAGTCGGATATAGCTTGTTGTATGAGAAGGCAAGCATCAACGTATTTTTTAGCTTGACGCGGAGTAAAGTCGGTGAATAGGCCGCTTATATCATGAAAAACCTGCACTTGGCCGTCACATCTGTTACCTGCTCCTATTCCGATAGTGGGAATATTAAGTTCTTTAGTCACCAGTTCGGCTATTTGCGCCGGCACCATTTCCAGCACTATGGCAAAAACGCCGGCCTCCTGCAAAGCTTGGGCATCGGCTAGCAGTTTTAAAGCTGTCTTTTTATCGGCAACCTGAGTTTTGTAACCGCCGAAAACATTGACTGATTGCGGAGTTAGACCCAGATGGCCCATTACTGGCACACCATTATTTATTAAAGCTTTTATTTGAGAAGTAAAATCTGCTCCGCCCTCCAGTTTAACAGCGGCGGCCCCGCCTTCCTGTAAAAGCCGGCCACTGTTTTTTATAGCATCAGCTACTGTGGCATAGGACATAAACGGCAAATCGGCTATAATAAAAGCATCTTTAGCACCGCGCTTTACGGCCTTAACATGGCTGATCATATCTTCCATGGTGACAAAAACCGTGCTTTCATAACCTAAACACACCATGCCCAAGCTATCGCCTACCAGTAAATAGTGAACACCACCGGCAACAGCCATCTGCGCAGTGGGGTAATCATAGGCTGTTAACAGCACTATTTTCTGGCCCTGCTGTTTTTGCTGCTGCATTGTTTTTAAGTTATACATAATATTTTCCGTATATTTTCTGTTTAATCTATCATTTGGTTTTGACTGTTAACATGCACAATGTTAGCTTGAAAATCTTTTAATTCCTCATCAGAGGCTAAGGCGTAAGCTACAATGATTATGCGGTCGCCCTTACGTGCCAGTCTGGCAGCAGCTCCGTTAATGTTAACCTCGCCGCTGCCGTAAGGGGCTTCTATAACATATGTACTAAAACGGGTGCCGTTATGGATATTCAAAACATCTACTTTTTCGCCGACTATAATATTGGCTCTTTGCATAAGAGCCAAATCTATACTAATTGAACCGACATAATCAACACTTAAGTCGGTAACAGTAGCTCGGTGTATTTTGCTTTTTAGCACTTCTCTGAACATTTTCTGAATTTTACTGCTCTTTTAATTTTTTATAACCGGTTAAAAATTATGGGTATCAATGGCATTAGATCTTGATTAGTTTAATTACAAAAGGGCCGGTGTTAAAAAATAGCCGGCCCTTTTAAAGTTTTTATTGCCGTATGTGCTGCCTAACAGTCACAGCGGACGAGGTAATTAAAATAAATTTTAAAAAAGACCAATTTAT